>NZ_JARFNM010000001.1:0-300000 GCF_029167365.1 Amygdalobacter nucleatus | reverse complement strand
TTGTCTTGTTTAGAATTTACAATTTTATGACGCATAGGGCTTGACCTCATTTAAGATTAGCTGTAATATATCCGTAACAAACGAGTTATATAAATGCAATTCGGCATAACAAATGCAACCGTTTAAGCTGCATTATAGCATGTTTTGGCCTTTTTTAGGTGAAATTGCTTGTAAACAGCTTCTGCTTGCATCTAAGTTTTGTAACATTGCAGTAATGTAATTTGTTTGACAGTGCAAAATTTAAGAGGTGAAAGCGATGCTTAACAGCAAATTTAAGGCCCATTTCTCCCGTTCGAGTGCTTTGGCACTCTTAATAACTATCAGTTTAAGTTGTTTTACTTCACACAGCTTAGCTGAGGCAGCTGACGCAAATGATTCCAAGCAAATCAAGGTGCAACTTTATACAGATGATAAGGCACTTGATTTTTCACTTGATAAGGTAAATTACCTGAACTTCACCGCAAGTATCGGTTTGGTCAGCCCAGATTCAAGGTTTACAGACGAGGCTAATTTCCAAGTCCCTAAAGAAGATCTTGTGCAATTAACTTTACCAGAATCTGCTGCTACGCAGGCTTTTTCCACATCTAACGAGCTTAAAAGCAATGAATTTGCTTTCCAAGCTAAGCAAAAGACAGCCTGGTTGCTCAATCTCCAGTTAAAAGGCTATGAGCTTGTTAAAACCACTTTCAATCGTGAGGACTCTATCTTGCGTTTGGATTATCGTCCTCGTGCTAAGGAATTAGACTATCAAGCTAACTATTTCACAGGCAAGCTAAATAGCTTCCATGCTAAGAGCTGTTCTGATTTAAAGGCTGAAAGGAAAAATCTCCTAGCCGTTTTGCGCCAAGCTGACGTCAAGGCCGACAAGACAGCCCCTATTTACAATGTCATCACAGGTGAAATTGTTAGTGAAAATAAATTGACCGAAAAGAGCTATCTATTTGCTTTAGCTGATACAAAGTCAGATTTGGCTCCAGCTCTTCAGACTTTAAGTTACACTTTAATTTCAAACGGTAAGGCCCAAGCTAATGAGCTTTACAACCTACCACTTGTTCAAGCTGCCCCAGCTAACGTCTACACAGGCAAAAATGAAGCTAGAAAAGATAGTGATCGCGCTGAAAATGCAAAGATAAATAAAGCTGAAAATGCTAAGGCTGATAATTCAGACAGCAAACTTGATACAGCAAGCTTGAAAAAAGATACTAATACTGACTCTAAGTTGTTAGAGCAATCTGAGCTTAAAGTTAAAGACGATAACAAGTCTGCTAGCTTGGTCAAAGCCGATAAAGAAAAGGTAAAGCGGGTATCCAAATATACAACAAAGGTCATCTCTCCTAACAACACTTCAATTGTCCCTAGCACAGGTGAGTCGGCTGCTTCTGTCGGTTTATCTCTCCTCTGCTTCATCACAGCTACAGCTGTGTATGCCATCAAGCGTCATTTCAATTAATTTGCTAATCTGTAAGTCCTAGCTTGGCCTGGGTTTGCACTGCCAAGCTGAGTTAGACTGCATGAACTAGATTTGCTGCCTTGTATCTAAGTGGTATGAGGCAGCTTTATATGTTATACTAACTTTATAGATCCCTTGGGTCGAGTTGTTTGGGCCCTACGCAATCTTAGTCAGTGAACCGTGTCAGGTCCGGAAGGAAGCAGCACTAAGTTGATGATGATGTGCCGTAGATCAGTCTAAACAACTTAACCGAAGGGATTTTGCTATAATTAAAGGTATAAGCAATGCTCCCTATTTTGAAGGGGTTAATTTTTCTCTGAGGTGAATGCATGCAGCAAGATGAACATCAGGCTCTTTATCGTAAATGGCGGCCGAAAAATTTTAACGAAGTCTGCGGTCAAACCGCTATCACCAGCACTCTGCGCCAAGCTGTCATCAATGGAGAAATTTCACATGCCTACTTATTTGCCGGCACTCGTGGCACAGGTAAAACCTCTCTAGCCAAAATTTTCAGCCGTGCGATTAACTGCTTAAAGCCTGAAAATGGCAATCCTTGCAACCAATGTTCTGTTTGCCAAGCTATCTTGGAAGATCAAGTTATGGACGTCATAGAGATGGATGCTGCTTCCAACAACAGCGTCGATAACATCAGGCGGCTCATTGAAGAAGTGCCCTTTCTCCCTGCTTTAGCTAGGTACAAGGTCTATATCATCGATGAAGTGCATATGTTATCAGTAAGTGCTTTCAATGCCCTCCTAAAGACATTGGAAGAACCGCCACAACATGTTGTCTTTATCTTGGCCACAACTGAGCCAGAGAAAATCCCTGCTACTATCCTCTCACGTTGTCAGCGTTACAATTTTCAACGCTTAGCCAATGAAGAAGTAGCAGAACATCTAACAGAAATTGCTAAGAGCTTAAATTTAGATATTGAGCCTGCCTGCCTCCAAACTATTATCAAATTAGCCGATGGCAGCATGCGTGATGCTATTTCCCTACTTGATCAATGTCGCATCAGCGTGGGATTAAGTTCAACTTTGACCTTAAGCCAACTAGAAAAATTACTCGGCAAATCTGATCGTCATTTTGTTATAAGTTGTTTGCAGGCCATTTTAGCTCGTGATGTTTTGAAGTTGACAGAACTTATCAATGACTTAGCTCTACGCGGCTTAGATTACACACGTTTTTTGGAAGATTTAGCCTATAGTTATCGTCAACTTTTGCTAGTCGTACTAAGCGGCGTCAACAACGATCATAGTTTTTTAGGCTTAGAACCTGACTTACTCACAGCTCTGGAAAGTTTGGCGACAAACGTCAACGCCGACTATTGCTTAGCCCAAATTCAAGCTTTGCAACAGTTAATAAGCAATCTACGTTACAGTGCGCAAGCTCGTTTGAGCTTAGAGATTGGGCTTTTGTCCCTTTTGAAAACACCAAATGTTAATGCTCAAGCAAGTGCTTGGCCTAGTTCCGAAAAGCTTGTAGCAAGTACCTATGCTAGTCCGCAAGTAAAAAAAACAGTTGAAGCTAAGCTAGAACAAGCTGTACCTGCTAAGACTAAAGAGCCAGTAGTTGAAGATGTCCCTACCAGAGAATACGCGTCTGGCGCTGAGAGTGAACTTGTTACTAAAAATGCACCGTTTACTGAAAACGAGCCTGTTACCACAAGTGAAGCTCTTACGGAAAGCGCTTCTGGTACCGAAAGCGTACCTGTTGCAAAAAGCGTATCAGCTGTCCAAAATGTGCCAAGCTATGAAAGTGTGTCGCCAATTGAAAATATGGCAGAGCAAAAAGACGCTCCACAAGCTAGTCAACAAACAACAATTCCAAGCACTGCTAGCTCAGCTGAAGCACAAACTGACAATCTAGAAGAAAATAAATGCCAAGCTGACGACGCTAAATTAGGCTGTCCTACTCAGGCTGAAATTCCAGCTAACTCAGCTAAATCTGAATCAGAAGCTGGTATAAACGAAGCTCAAGCTACGTTATTTCCAGAACCGCCAGCTAATTCGCAAGCAGCCGACGATACGGTTGAAGGAACGGTTGAAGGAACGGTTGAAGGAACGGTTGAAGGAACGGTTGAAGATACAGTTGAAAGCACGGTTGAAAATACGGCTGAAAATACCGTTGAGCAAATAGCTGATGGCAAAGAATTAGCGCAAACAGAAGAAGTAGCATCCGCGCCTAATTTAACTAAAGCTAAGCAAGCACCAGAAATGCTCGACTTACATACTTTGTCAGACAAATTAGTACAGGCTTTGCAAGCGGATAAGCAAATTGCCTTAAGCTTCTTAATTAGCTTACGACCTCTAGAGCAAGAGGGCAATATCATCTATGTGCTATTCAGCCAGCAAGAAAAAGAGCATATGCAAATTACCGAATCTGACGTTGCCATGCAAGCTTTGCAGGCAGCTTTAGAGAAGGTAACCAACAGCAAGCAATACAAGCTACAAGTTGTCAGCACCGATGAACTTGGCAATATCATTAAGCCGAAGCAATTAAAGCAATTAGCAAACAGCGAGCCTGAGTGGCTGAAAAAGTTGCGCGAATATGCCAACGCTGAACAACTTAGTTTTGATATAGAAGAAAAGCAAGCAGATGTTCAATCTGAGTGGTAATATAAAAAGACAATTTTTGTCAAAGAGGTTATTATGGCTAACAAATTTCGTTCCCCAATGATGGGTGGCTCATCTTTTAATATGAATCAAATGTTGAAGCAAGCTCAGCAACAGATGCAAATGTTACAGCAACAACAAGCTAATCTTGCCCAAAAAGAATTCGATTATTCTGTCGGCGGTGGGGCTGTCACAATTAAATGTAACGGTGAAAAGCAAATTACGTCCCTCACCATTAGTCCAGAAACAATCGATCCCAGTGATCCTGAAATGCTAAGCGATTTAATTATTACAGCTGTTAATGGTGTGTTTAAGCAAGTGGACGACGAAACAGCTAAATTAACATCTGCCATTCCTGGCTTAGATAGATTAGGAAAAATGTTCTAATGCAAGAGGCTTTGACTATCAATAACGCTGTTAAAGCTTTGAGTAAATTGCCAGGCATCGGCCAAAAAACAGCCCACCGTCTGGTCTTTTATCTCCTAGCTCAGCATCGTGAACTAGGCTTAGAAATTGCCGAAGCTTTGGAAGCTGCCTGTAAAGAGATTAAGCTCTGTGAGCTCTGTTGTAACTTCACTGAAAGTTCGCCCTGTTCCCTCTGCGAAGATCCTAAGCGTGACAGAAGCACTATCTGTATTGTTGAAAGTGCCAGCGATGTTCTAGCCATTGAGAAAACTAACGAATATCACGGCTTGTACCATGTTCTGCACGGTTCAATTTCGCCGCTCCACAACATAAGCGCGGACGATATTCACCTGAAAGAATTATTTAATCGTCTCTTGCAGCAAACAGAAGTAGAGGAAATCATTCTGGCTAACAACACAACTATGGAGGGGGAAGCTACAGCTTTGTATATTGCTCGCTTGCTCCAGCCAAGTGGTATCAAAATCAGCCAAATGGCACACGGCATCCCTGTTGGCTCTAGCCTCGAATACGCCGACGAAATCACGTTGGCTCAGGCTATCAGCAACCGCCAATCCATCTAACGCTTTTAGAATCATGTCAACAAAAAAGAGGACCATATGCGTCCTCTTTTTCTACCTTGCTTCACTTGATTTAACAAATAAAGCCTAAAATAACCAATTAAAGCTGCCAAAAATCAATTATCCCTCTCGACATACACCTTATCGCCTGGGCGAACCATATTCAATTCTCCCCTAGCCATCTGTTCAATGAAGTCTTTGGAATTAGCATTTAACTCACGCCGTTCAAGCTCTTTCTCATCCTGTTGCAAACGATTATATTGCGCCTGCAAATCAGCACTGATAGCAGCATTGGCAAGATATTCATCACGTTGTTTGAAATGCAAAGCTCCCACTAATACCAGCGCTAAGATCGTCACCACAATAATAATCAGCCAAAAGAGCGAGCCATAGCCTTGATTAGCTAAATCCTGCCAACTTAAATGGTTCTTGAGTAAAGCTTTCGGTCGTCTATATCTCCGCATCTAAATTTGCCTAAATTTGCTCGTACAAATCGTAAGCTTCCTCCTTGCGCACCACGTCTTTAATCGCCTTAATTCTAAACTTAACCTCGCCCGTACCAAAGCGCAAACTTATCTCATCACCGACATTAATCTCAGCCGAGGCCTTACAGACGCGGCCATTCAAGCTAACACGGCCTGCATCACACATTTCATTAGCCACCGTCCGGCGCTTAATGATTCTCGCTAATTTCAAGAATTTATCAATTCGCACGTTTCTCTCCCAAATTCTGCATCACTACTCGCTAGTTTACTTATTTTACGTTCGCTAAGCAATCTTTCTGATCAATCCTCGACAAATTTCAACACCAAGCGGTCAAAAAATGGTTTCTTCATAAAATGTTCTTCACTAAACGTTGTCAAATGAAAAGCTGCCAGTTCTTTGGTATTGCTACTCATCCAAATTGGTGTATCTAAATCATATTTTTGGCAAAAGTTAGTCAAGCAAGTGGCCAGGCGCTCAGAAAAACTCAACTTGTAATCCAAACATTCTTCCACATCATCATTCAGCAAAATTTTGCCACGATAAAGATAAAATTCAAGCTTCATCTCCTTACCCCACCTTCTTATTCTGCCTATTATACGCCAAAAGTGCCAAACAATTTACGCCAAGTTCAACATAGACACTCAATGTATAAACTAATAATAGGCTAGACATATTAAGTTTAGCGGTCAAAATAAGCTGACAAATTTTAAGCGCATAAAAAGCTGTCCCCAAGAAAAACGCATAATTCGTCCACTTGAGCTGACCTCTAGCAGCTAAAAGCGGGTAAGCTAAAAGCGCCGACAAACAAGCTGGCAAAGCAGCTATTAAGAATATGCGCAAATAAGTGTAAGCTTCGGCAAATTCAGCGCCGAACAAAATGCTTAGGCATAATTTCGCCTGCCAATAAAATATAGCCAGACAGAAAAGCATCAAAGTAGCAAAGACTGCTGCCACCTTGTAATACCATTTATAATCAGCGGTCTTATGTAAGTGCAAATAAAATGAATCGCCTAGCAAATTTAACACCTTACGCCCTGTCACAAATAATAAGTCCAACAAGATAAAATAGCTTAAAGCCTTGCTTTTCGCTGCCATATGTTGCAGAGCCAAAACTGTTAAACAATTAAAGCAGCAATTAGCTAATTTGGCGCCTGCTAAACTGAAACTAGCTTGAAAAACTTGGCCGAGTTGCACCCACTTAGTAGGCGCATAGCTTAACTTGCGGCGTTTTAGTAAATCGTAAAACAATAAGCCCAATAACAAGCAAGCTGCTATGGCATAAATGCAAGGGATCAACGCATAATCTTTGTCCATCTTTACAAATATAATTAATAGGCCAAACAAGCTCACACGGCTACATAAGTTACAGATTAAAAGATAAGGCACGCGATTATCTGCCCGATAGGCAAAATCAGGCACCAATTTTTCTAAAACTAAGGCCACAAAAAAAGCATAAACCAAGCGACTATAAAGTGGCGATACTGGTCGTAAATAGCACTTCTCAACGTAAACTAAAACAAGCAAACTCACGCTAGCTGTCAGTAATTTCAACTTGATAATTGCATTAAACGTTAAATTCCTAGTTCGTCCACCAGTCTGCCAAGCATTCGCCCCCACAATGAAATAACCTAAATCAAACACATAAGCGAAGCAGAGCAACAACTTATCGAAAAAAAAGACATGCCCGTAAACATCTGCCCCAAGCACCCTAGTCAAATACGCCTGCCAGGCAAAACTGAACAGATAATTAAAGCCTAATAAACAGAGCAATAGAATTGTACTCTCTAAAGTCTGTTGGCGTTTCTGAGTTTGTGTTGTTACATTTGCATTAATCATGCTCAAATTTTAAGGCACGGCCGAAATTAACACAAATCCACCCTTCAAAAAAAATGGCAGCCTAAGCTGCCACATCGTTATCACTTTATCTACTATTTACTTAATTTCACCGTAAAAAGTTTCAACCTCGGTTAATGTAAAGTCCTTAATATCCTTAACTTTGTCCTGAATATCAAGCCTGAACTCTTTAATATCAGCATTAGCGTTAAGTTTGGGAATTACAACTTCGCCGACAGCATACTTTTTGCCATCTTTCATTTTTAATTCATAGCTGATTGTCACATTTTCCCTAGTCTCTTTGCCGTTATTCTGAACTTCTCCTTCAATCACATAACGTTTTGTATCCCAATCTGTCGTGAGATAATGTTTAACAATTCTAAGGTCTTTAGACTTAGAACAAGCTGCAAGTGAGAAAATTGCAAATAATATAGCTAATATACGCTTGTACATAAACCATTCTCCTTATTCCCAATTCGTTGATGCTGGACAAGGACCATCATATCCTTCATTACGTCTCAATTTAGATTTATTTTCAGCATAATCCCAATAAGGTGTTACTATGTCGCCTTCTGTATCAATATACCGATAAACTACAATAGGATTTTGAAATTCGTCAAAATATGGGTCATATCCACCTATTACAAGTCTTCTCTCAGTCTTTACAATTGGATTTCCCATAGGAGCTTCATAACTATATGTGTAATGAATTCCATGTCCCCGACAGGTTCCATAATAAGTAAGCTCCCACATATATGCTCTCGGTTTAATATCACCGTAATAGTCTTTGTAGGCTAATGTATTGACACTCAGCGTTACAATCAAACCCAATATAATTGCTAATATTTTTTCATAATTTTACTCCTTTCATACATACCAACAATCTGTTTAAATGTTGTTATTTTCATGTAGTTCATTAATAACCTGTACAAGTTATGATTTCATCATAAACTATTGAAAAACCATTATCAATATTTTTTTCACCCATTCATGACACACTCTAAAATTTTCAGGCAAATGTCCAATTCCTCATATTCAGTTTGTAATATCTGCACAAAACAGCACCGCTAGCTTTACCAGACATAGCGCTAAAACAGCCAGCTTGTTGTACGACATCTTTTCGCAAGCATTTTACGTGATGCACGTCGAAAATTTGCGTCTTTTTCTAATATATCTTATCATTAAAGATACACTGTTTTGTCAGCTAACTGACAAGCTGTACCAATTTATTTTATGACTTATGGGGGGCTCTTTGATGGCAACACAAATTGAACTTCGTGGGATCAGTACAGCATTTGATGGTCAAAAGGTTCTGGACAACTTAAATTTGACAGTTGAAGAAGACGAGTTTTTGACATTGCTTGGCCCATCTGGTTGCGGTAAAACAACAACACTTCGTATCATTGCAGGCTTTGTCCAGCCAGATCAAGGCGATGTGCTTTTTTATGACAAAAATATAAACGCACTCCCGCCATACAAACGACCATTTAATACAGTTTTTCAGCGTTATGCGCTCTTTCCACACCTAAATGTTTATGACAACATCGCATTCGGGCTTAAATTGAAGCACACTCCAACTAACATTATTGCCCAAAAAGTCAATGAAATGTTGGAACTAGTCAACCTAAAAGGCTTTGCTAAGCGTTCAGTTAAAACCCTTTCCGGTGGTCAGCAACAGCGCATTGCCATCGCTAGAGCTTTGGTCAATGAGCCAGAAGTTTTGCTCTTAGATGAGCCACTTGCAGCTTTGGATTTGCGCCTACGCAAAGACATGCAAATTGAATTGAAGCGCATTCAAAGAATTGCTGGCATCACTTTTATCTATGTCACCCACGACCAAGAAGAAGCGCTCACCATGTCTGATCGCATCGTGGTCATGCATGATGGCAAAATTCAGCAAATTGGCTCGCCAACTGACATCTACAATGAGCCTTGCAATCGTTTCGTCGCTAGATTTATCGGTGAATCTAATATTTTGGACGGAGTGATGCCAAACGACTACCTGGTTCATTTTTGCAAACAGGATTTTCCTTGTGTTGACCATGGCTTTAAGCCAAATGAAAAGGTGGATATAGTCATTCGCCCAGAGGATATTGAAATTAGCTCTAATCCAAGTCAAGGGCAGCTCGTTGGCACGGTCATTTCATCTCTATTCAAAGGTGTTCACTACGAGTTGATGATCCAAACCCCTTGCTTTACCTTCAAAGCTCATAATACGCTTAACTTTCCGCTTAATCAGCAAGTGGGCATCAGTTTTGCGCCATTTAACTTACAAATTATGCATCATTCGAAGGACATTCTTGGTCCTAATTCTGGCGAACTAAATGCACAAGCTATGGCCTAAGCTAGCTTTTTAGAGGGACTTGAGAATGGATAAATTTCGTCGTTTTGCCTATCCTTATAAACTATGGTTGTTTGCCTTTATCATCTCACCTTTGTTGGCGATTTTTTATTTTGCCTTCACCAATGATGTTCAGGTCTTCAGTCTGGCTAATTTTACTAAATTTTTGCAAGCTGCCAACTTGAAGCCCCTGTTCAACTCTATTAAGTGCTCCTTTATTTGTACACTGATATGTCTTTTATTAGGCTACCCTTTGGCTTATATCATGGCCAAATTGCCCCTAAAATACAAAACTACCGTCACTCTGTTAATCATCATTCCAATGTGGATGAATTTTCTATTGAGGACCTATGCTTGGGTAACTTTACTCTCCAGGAACGGTATCTTAAATGCTTTACTAAGTTATCTAGGCCTAGCACGTGTCGATTTGCTCTATACCGAAACAGCTATCATTCTAGGTATGGTTTACAACTTTTTACCGTTCATGGTCTTACCAATCTACACGATTCTGTCTGAAATTCAACAAAGCTATATTGAAGCTGCTTCTGATTTGGGCGCCAGCCCCAAACAAGTTTTCCAGCGTGTTATTTTACCTTTGTCCTGGCCTGGCATCGTAAGTGGCATCAGCATGGTTTTTATTCCTGCTATTTCAACTTTTGAAATCACAGCTTTATTGGGTGGTAACAAAACGAATCTCATCGGCAACATGATCGAACAACAATTTACCGTGATTGGCAACTGGCATTATGGATCGGCTATCGCTTTAATCCTCATGCTCTTTATCCTAATTTCCTTAATCTTTGATCAAGAGGAGGGCGCTTAACTTAAGATGCAAAACAAGCTCTATAAATCCAATAATCTAGGCAAAAAAATCTTAGCTGGTTCCTATCTCGGCTTAGTCTTTCTTTTCTTGTACTTGCCAATTTTCATCCTGATTATTTTCTCGTTTAACTCCTCGAAAGCCCGTGGTCACTGGACTGGTTTTTCACTGCGTTGGTACAAAGAATTGTTCTTCGACTCAACTATCATATCTTCGCTGACTAACACACTTCTAATCGCTTGCGTAGCAACTGTTATTGCAACTCTGTTAGGTACCTTTGCAGCTATCGGGCTCTACTATATGCACCACAAAGAGCGCCGCCTGATCATGGCTTTCAACCAAATCCCCATCCTTAATCCCGATATTGTCACGGCTATCTCGCTCATGGTTATCTTCCGCCTATTCAAGCTCCAACTTGGCCTATTTTCCTTAACTTTGGCCCATGTTATATTCTTAATTCCCTACGTGCTCCTCTCAATTATGCCGAGTTTGAATAAGATGGAAAGATCTTTACCAGAAGCTGCCTTAGACTTAGGCGCTACCCCTTCACAATGTGTCTACAAAGTAATTATTCCGCAAATTCAGCCAGCTATTTTGCAAGCAGCCCTCCTTGCTTTCACGCTCTCAATCGACGATTTCGTTATTTCTTTCTTCACAACTGGTAACGGCGTGAACACTGTTTCTACCCATGTTTTCTCAATGACTAAGCGCGGCATCAATCCTGTAATTAATGCCCTATCAACCATCATGTTCATCATGACATTGGCACTCCTCATTATCATTAACTACCGCACTTCTCTAAAGAAAGATGCCAGCAAATTGGCTAGCGATGAGTTAGCATTGATTGATCCTGATATGACAGACAGTCAGGCCAACACTTTGGATACGGAGGTAAAAAATGCCTAAATTCTCACTATCTAAAAAATTCATCAGCTTAGTTAGCCTAACTTTAAGCCTGCTTTTAGGTTTAAGTGCCTGTTCCAGCTTCACTAAAACAAACAACAAAGCAGCGTTTGAAAACCGTATTTTCGTCTACAACTGGGGGTCTTATCTTGCACCTGAACTTTTAACAAAATTCGAACAAGAAACTAAGATCAAAGTCGTCTATGAAACCTTCAACACCAATGAGGATCTCTATGTTAAATTGACTAATTCTTCTAACAAATACGATGTAATCGTGCCTTCTGACTACATGATTGAACGACTTATTAAGGAAGATCTACTTAAGCCCCTAAACTACGACTTATTGCCTAACGCCAAATACATCAATCCTGAATTTACCAAAGCTACTTACGATCCGGGTAACCAATATTCTGTGCCTTTTTTCTGGGGAACTGTGGGTATTCTGTACAATCCCGATTTAGTTAGTGACCCTGTCACAGGTTGGGATATTTTATTCAACGAAAAATATAAGGGCAATATCATCATGCTTGATTCTTCGCGTGACAACATGTTAATTGCCCTCCGCCAGCACGGTTTCAGTGCTAACAGCACTAATTTAGACGAACTTGAGCTTGCCAAGCAAGACCTCACGCGCCAATTTCCTTTAGTCTATGCCTATTTGGTCGACCAAGCCAAAGACCATATGATCAACGAAGAATGTGCCTTAGCTGTCCTTTATTCTGGCGATGCCCTCGATGCAATTTCTGAAAATCCTAAATTACGCTATTTCATTCCTGATAATTCTAATATCTGGACAGATGCAATGTGCATTCCCAAAAATGCCAATAATATTGAAGCAGCTCATGCCTTTATCAACTTCATGCTAAAACCGGAAAACATGGCACTTAACGCTGAAAAAGTCGGCTATGCTATTCCATCAGACGCAGCTAGGAAGCTCTTACCTGAGGAAGTCCAAACTGATACTAATGCTTATCCACCTTTGAGCAAGTTAGAGAAATTAGAAAACTTCCGCTACATTGGCAAATGGCAAGCTGTCTATGATGAATATATGCAGGATGTGAAGAATCAATAGTAAAAAGGAGCGGTGAGCTAATCCTCGCCGCTCCTTTGTTGCCTAAACTGTTGCTTTTGTATCTTTAAATTTCAGTTCTATTTGTAAGTGGTAGTTGGCATGCCGCTCTGTTATAGGTTTCTCCTGTTCACTACAGTTGTAGTAGTAGAAATGTAACGTCGTATCTTTTGCTTCAACTAAGCTTATGTTGTATATCAGTACACGTGGCTCAGCACCTTTTATTTTGGAATCCATGGGAGCCAGATACTCTTTTCTTGCTTTGCTAGACTTAACACCTTCTTGTTTATTGGGAAAGTCCCAGTTAAAAACTAGAGAAGAATCATTCAAAACAATCTCCCAATCCGTGCATACAGAGTCAGCATGTACGGTCAGTGTTTCATCAACTGTTTTCAGATTTCTCGGGCATAATTGTGTATGTGAATTTGAATCTATGAAAACAGGCAATGCATATTTCTTACCATTTATTAAAAGTACGCCATTTTCAGGAATGCCATTTTTATAACAAGGAAAATCTCGCCAATTTAACTGCTTCTTAGGTGTTAACAATTTATACAGCAAGAAAATTCCTATAAGCCCAAGGCAAATGCAACCTAAAATTCGAATGTTCCTACGCATTTCATATTGCCTCCCCTTCTAAATTATGTTCAATCTATAATACCAATTACCCTAAATCAACAAAATCATCGTTATTAACGCACCATTTCTCTACTCTCAACAATTTTCATTTGATAACTTATGTGTTGTGCATAATGAATCAAAAGTCTAAATAATCAGAGCGGTGAGCTAATCCTCGCCGCTCCTTTTACACTTAGGCTGTTGCTTCTGTTTCCTTAAATTTCAGTTCTATTTGTAAGTGGTAGTTCGCATGCCGTTCTGTTATAGGTTTCTCTTGTTCACTACAGTTATAGTAGTAAAAATGCAACACTGTGTCTTTCGCTTCAACTAAGCTTATGTTGTATATTAGTACACGTGGCTCAGCACCTTTTATTTTGGAATCCATGGGAGCCAGATACTCTTTTCTTGCTTTGCTAGACTTAACACCTTCTTGTTTATTGGGAAAGTCCCAGTTAAGGATAAGTGAACCATCTGACAAAACAATTTCCCAATCTGTTCGTGCTGTATCTGCCTGCACAGTAATCGTTTCATTAACAGTTTTTGGATTTCTTGTTGTCAATCGTGCATCTGAATCCTTAAAATCTGAATTCTTAAAAACAGGTAGCTCATATTTATCTCCGTTAATTAACAGCACCTTCTGTGGTGTGTAGCCATTAAAGCGTGGGAAATCCTTCCACGTCAATTTCTTAGGTGCTAACAATTTATACAGCAAGAAAATTCCTATAAGCCCAAGACAAATACAACCTAGAATTCGAATGTTTCTACGCATTTCATATTGCCTCCCCTTCTAAATTATGTTCAATCTATAATACCAATTACCCTAAATCAACAAAATCATCGTTATTAACGCACCATTTCTCTACTCTCAACAATTTTCTATTTGCTACTTTATACACTATGCATAGTGGCTCTAACACTTGTAAACCCACAATTATGCTATACAAAGTAATTGTGGTTAGACATTCGTTGCTAATTCACCCTATAATTAAATAAATAGATAATTTATATAAGCAATCAGGCTTATACACCCTTTAGCAGCTTGAAAGTGAGACATATATGTTATATCCATAAAACACAGAAACCCGTTTGGTCATAGACTTGTCAGGCCTTTGGCAATTTGCAATCGACTCTGAAGATGGCTCCATACAAGCCGTCCAAGCACTTCAGAACCCTTTAAATATTGCTGTCCCTGCCTCATTTAACGACCAATTTCCTTATGACAAAATCAGACGGCATGCTGGCTATTTTTGGTATGAACGAAGATCCCAAATCCCCAGCTACCTAAAAAGTGAGCAAATTTTCCTACGCTTTGGCTCCGCTACCCACAATGCTTGGGTCTACCTAAATGGTGAAGAAATTTGCCAGCATAAAGGAAGCTTCACACCCTTTGAAGTAGAAATTCAAGATAAAGTCAAAATTGGTCCAAACCTCCTCCAGGTTCGCCTGAATAACCTGCTTGACCATAGTTGCTTACCTGTCGGCAACTACAGTCAAACTAAAGATACTAATGGTCATATCCAGCACCATGTCGATGAAAACTTCGACTTTTTCAACTATGCAGGCTTGCATCGCCCTGTCAAAATTTACACTAGGCCCAAAACCCACATTGGCAATATAAGCCTAAACTCAGATATTAACTTTACTAAGCAAACAGCCACTGTCCATGTAACTGTTGAAACAAGCGGTAACTTTGCCGAAATTAGCTATCGGCTCTTAGATGCTAACGACAAAGAAGAAGCTAGCTATACAGCAGCTAAATCTAGTCCTAATGCTTTACAAACGGCCAATTTAGACTTAGAGCAAGTTAAACTCTGGCAACCACTCAATGCCTATCTCTACCAGCTAGAAGTCAATTTATATAAATCTGGGCAGCTAGTAGATAGCTATACTGAGCCATATGGAATTCGTAGCGTTAAAGTGCAAACGGCCAATTCAAAATCAACAATAAACCTTTCCACTTCAAAGGCTTCGGCAAACATGAAGATAGCTATGTGAACGGCCGTGGCTTAAACGAAGCATACAATGTTCTAGATATTGAGCTTATGAAAAAATGGGCGCTAACTCCTTAAGAAGCTCCCACTCTTCTTATTCGTAAGAAATGCTCAGGCTCTGCGACCAAGCCGGTAATTGTAGTCATTGGCGAAACAAGCGGAGTAGGCGTCATGGCTGGCTTCAATTTTAATGTCAACAACTTAGACAATATCATCATAAAAGGCATCTCCGACAACACTTTCAGCACATTTGAAACTAAATCTGCACATGAACAGGTTATTACAGAAATGATTCAACGAGGTAAGAACCATGCCTGCATCGTCATGTGGTCAATAGCGAATGAATCTGCCCAGTACGCTGAGGGAGCTCACGCTTACTATGAGCCACTATTCAAACTCGCTCATTCCTTAGATCCAGATAAACGTCCACTCACGCAAACCAACTTCTTACTCTCCCTACCAGAAACAGACAAATGCTCAGATCTCGCTGATGTCATCTGCCTAAACCGCTATTATGGTTGGTACCTGAACTCAGGCGATTTGGAAGCAGCCAAACAAGCCCTCCGTAACGAACTTAAAGCCTGGGAACAAAAGTATCCTAACAAACGATCATGTTCACAGAATATGGTGCTGACACTGTCGCTGGCTTCCATTCAGCCTACGCCGAGCCTTTCTCGGAAGAGTACCAGCTCGCATACTATCAAGCAAACTCAGAAATCTTTGATGAATTCAAACACTTTGTCGGTGAACAGCTCTGGAACTTCGCAGATTTCCAAACCAAGTTTGGCCTCTTTCGCATCCAGGGCAACAAAAAAGGCGTTTTCACTAGAGCTAGAGAGCTCAAAGCTGTCGTGCGTTATCTAACCGAGCGATGGCAAAGCATCCCGAATTTCAACTATAAAAATTTTAATCTGACAAATTTGCTTTTAATATAACTTGTTTAACTTATATAGCCTATATTAGACTATGTTAATGCTATATAAAGCATTGAGTATATCTTCAATGGCTCAGCTAATAACTGCGCCATTTACGCATACAAAAAGGCTTATGCCAAGCATAAGCCTTATAATTAGAAATTAATATCACAAGGATTAGAGATTAAAGCTGAATCTCTGCCATGGTTTCAAACCATCAACAATCTGCATCTCCTCATCAGAAATATGACCAACCACGTTACTACAGCCACTATTCGGCATATCCTTAAGCACAATCTGTACTTCACCTCTATATGTCTGATACAAACTACTTTCCAAAACGACATCGCCACGCTTTAAAGTTTCAGGCGCATTAAACAGCGGAATCTCAGCCTCACCATACTTAATACGCCCAACAGAAGAGCGAATCATATGTTCAGGGATATCACCACGCTTCATATGCTTTTCCTTAAAGACGATGTTTTTCGCAATCTCAGGTAACTCACAAGCAGCTGACACCTTAAAATTCACAATCTGCAAATTAACATTAGCCAAAGCTGCTAACTCGTCCTTGGTTGGGAAACAGTTACTGATGATAATATCATCAATGTAATTCAAAGCTACAAAATGCTTAAGTTGCACATCAATTGGCCAATTACGGTGCATCTCCAACGTTGGCAAACCTTCAGTTGTCGGCCAAGGGCCAAAACCATTAGCACAACTAATAAAAGCAGCCGTCCGTAAACCATAAGCCTTTGCCTTCAAGGAGCAACGCTCCAAGAAATCAAGCGTCAAGCCTGAATACTTGTGCGGATAAAAATTATGGCAAGCCAATAAGTGATAACAATCAGGCATGAAGTCCATAACAGTATCAAGCATATGCGTAGCATTACTTAAATTAAGTTCAATCTGCAACCCATATTGATTGTACGTCATTGCAGACTCAACAGCTCCACCAAAGCCCTGGTCCAAACGAATACCATCAGCCTCAATTTCATGGAAGAAACTCAAGTCCTTATAACTAATACCTAAATCCTTGAATACCTGCGGATTAACATCCAAAACAATCTCATAACCTAACTTATGGGCAGCTCTGTGAATATCAAGAAAATCTGCCTTAATTTGCTTAGGATCCTTCGGCACAGACAACAGACAGGAAAAAATCCTTTTTGCACCAATCTTACTTGCCGCCTCTAAATAATCAAGGATTTCAGCAACCGAACTCTTCTCTGGATAAATAGAAACACCTAAACGACGCATAAAACCTCCTATGGACATGAAGTCAATCAATACATATATTATGACAAAGCAAGAAAATTAAAGCAAGAAAAAAGGAGTCATTACTGACCCCTTAAAGCGCCTGGTGGGGGGCTCGAACCCTCAACCCTTCGGTTAACAGCCGAATGCTCTACCATTGAGCTAACCAGGCATAAGCACTTACGCGCTTATTATATCACAAAATATAATTGTTAGAAAAAATCCGGCGAAAACCTATTTTCCCGGGCCGTCTCCAGCCAAGTATCTTCGGCACAAAGGAGCTTAACTTCTGTGTTCGGAATGGGAACAGGTGTGGCCTCCTCGTTATCTTCACCGGAATGGTAAGGGTGAAACACCCTCAAAACTACACAGAGCTCTTAGTAAACTCTATAACTTCCTCAAGTTCTTCGTCATCTTTAAGACTACTCTCTTTTGAAATTGTGGTCAAGTCTTCGATCATTAGTATCTGTCCGCTACGTACATTACTGTCTTCCACTCCAGACCTATCAACCTGTTTGTCTTTCAGGGATCTTATAACCTTGAAGGTTTAGGAAATCTCATCTTGAAGGAGGCTTCACGCTTAGATGCTTTCAGCGTTTATCCCGTCCAAACTTAGCTACCCAGCTGTGCCATGAACATGACAACTGGTACACCAGAGGTTTGTCCATCCCGGTCCTCTCGTACTAGGGACAGCTCTTCTCAAATTTCCAACGCCCACAACAGATAGGGACCGAACTGTCTCACGACGTTCTGAACCCAGCTCGCGTACCACTTTAATCGGCGAACAGCCGAACCCTTGGAAGGGACTTCCCCTCCAGGATGTGATGAGCCGACATCGAGGTGCCAAACTCCCCCGTCGATGTGAACTCTTGGGAGGAATCAGCCTGTTATCCCCAGGGTAACTTTTGTCCGTTGAGCGACGGCAATTCCACTTTCTACCGCCGGATCACTAAGTCCTACTTTCGTATCTGCTCGACATGTACGTCTCGCAGTCAGGCTCCCTTATGCCTTTGCACTCGTTGCACGATTTCCAACCGTGCTGAGGAAACCTTTGAACGCCTCCGTTACTTTTTTGGAGGCGACCGCCCCAGTCAAACTGCCCGACTGCCATTGTCCCATTGCCAGATTATGGCAACTGGTTAGAAATTCAATATCATCAGAGTGGTATCCCACCGTTAGCTCCCTTGAATCTGACGACTCAAGTTCTCAGCTTCCCACCTATGCTGTACAGATAATATCGAATCCCAGTAACAATCTACAGTGAAGCTCCATGGGGTCTTTCCGTCTAGTTGCGGGTAACTTGCATCTTCACAAGTACTACAATTTCACCGGGTACGTTGTTGAGACAGTGCTCAAGTCATTACGCCATTCGTGCGGGTCAGAACTTACCTGACAAGGAATTTCGCTACCTTAGGACCGTTATAGTTACGGCCGCCGTTTACTGGGGCTTAAGTTCTATGCTTCGATTGCTCTAACATTTCCCCTTGACCTTCCAGCACCGGGCAGGCGTCAGCCCCCATACTTCATCTTTCGATTTAGCGGAGACCTGTGTTTTTGCTAAACAGTTGCTCGAGCCATTTCTCTGCGACCTAATTGCTTAGGCTCCCCTTCTCGCGAACTTACGGGGTTAATTTGCCGAGTTCCTTAACAACGCTTCTCCCGCTCGTCTTAGGATTCTCTCCTCATCTACCTGTGTCGGTTTACGGTACGGGCGCCTTTATACTAAATAGCAGCTTTTCTCGCCAGTGTGGAATCATTTACTTCGGTACTTTATTTCCCTCCTCATCACAGCTTGCCTTTGGATGCGTTCTTTACTACATCCCAGCTTCTCTGCTTGAACTCACTCTTTTTGCAGTGAGCTAAATTATCCTCCTGTGTCCCTGCCTCTCTTATACATATAACGGCGGTACAGGAATTTTGACCTGTTCTCCATCGGCTACGCCTCTCGGCCTCGTCTTAGGTCCCGACTAACCCTGGGCGGACGAACCTTCCCCAGGAAACCTTAGATTTTCGACGGCATAGATTCTCACTATGCTCTCGTTACTTATTCCAACATTCTCACTACTGATACATCCACATGTACTTCCGTTCATGCTTCTCCTGCTTACAGTACGCTCCCCTACCAATCTCTCGATTCCGTAGCTTCGGTATACAGCTTAGCCCCGTTTATCTTCGGCGCAAATTCACTCGACTAGTGAGCTATTACGCACTCTTTTAATGAGTGGCTGCTTCTAAGCCAACATCCTAGCTGTCTATGCAAACTCACATCCTTTTCCACTTAGCTGTAATTTAGGGACCTTAGCTGACGATCTGGGTTGTTTCCCTCTTGTCAATGGCACTTATCTGTCACTGACTGACTCCAATCTATATCTCTGCGGCATTCGGAGTTTGATAGGTTTCGGTAGCCTGGTAAGGCCCCTAGACCATTCAGTGCTCTACCTCCGTGAGACTTCTTTGATTGGGCTAGCCCTAAAGTTATTTCGGGGAGAACCAGCTATCTCCGGGTTCGATTGGAATTTCTCCGCTACCCACAAGTCATCACAACCTTTTTCAACAGATACGTGTTCGGTCCTCCAGAGAGTTTTACCTCTCCTTCAACCTGCTCATGGGTAGGTCACCCGGTTTCGGGTCTATAACAGCAAACTTTCCGCGCTTTTCACACTCGGTTTCCCTTCGGCTCCAGACCTTTAGTCCTTAACCTCGCTCACTGCCATAACTCGTTGGACCGTTCTACAAAAAGTACGCTATCGAGCCTTAACGCTCTCTAACTGCTTGTAAACACAGGGTTTCAGGTTCTTTTTCACTCCCCTCCCGGGGTTCTTTTCACCTTTCCTTCACAGTACTTCTTCTCTATCGCTCACCATGTAGTATTTAGGCTTAGAGGGTGGTCCCCCTTCCTTCCTGCAAGATTTCTCGTGTCTCACAGTACTCCGGATCCTACTTCGTTGCACTCGCTTTCGCCTACGCGACTATTACGCTCTTTGGACTCAGCTTTCCTTCTGCTCATTCGACTAGCTTATGCATTCGTTTTTGTAGTCCTTACCCTGAATAACCGTAGTTACTCAGTTTGGCCTCTTCCGCTTTCGCTCGCCACTACTTACGGAATCTCGTTTGATTTCTCTTCCTGAGGCTACTTAGATGTTTCAGTTCACCTCGTCTCACCGCATAACACTATGTATTCATGTTATGCTGATCTAGCTCTTAACTAAACCGGGTTTCCCCATTCGGATATCTACGGATCAATGGATATGTGCTCCTACCCGTAGCTTTTCGCAGCTTGTCACGTCCTTCTTCGTCTCATGGTGGCAAGGCATTCACCCTGCGCTCTTTGTAACTTGACCTTTCTTGGTTCTTCGTCGTAAATCTTAATAGATGACATCCTTAAAACTTGCAGTCCAGTTATACTCTTTATGCAAGACCTTTTTCTCGTTTGTCTTCAATTTGTTTACTTTATTCTCTCTATGTAGTTGTCAAGGTGCTTCTCGTCGTTGCCAACGATGCTCAAGTGTACTATAAAAGTACAATGGAGACAAGGAGGATCGAACTCCTGACCCCCTGCTTGCAAGGCAGGTGCTCTCCCAGCTGAGCTATGCCCCCATTATCAAGGTTCTAAACCCTGAAGATTGAACAGTGCTTCCATGAATGTAACGTCTGATTTAATCAGATCGACCAAACTCTGTTAGTTCCGTGTTGAACTAACATGTTCTCCTTAGAAAGGAGGTGATCCAGCCGCACCTTCCGATACGGCTACCTTGTTACGACTTCACCCCAATTATTTACCCCACCTTAGGCAGCGCCCCCATTGCTGTTAGACTACTGACTTTGGGTGTTGTAAACTCTCATGGTGTGACGGGCGGTGTGTACAAGACCCGGGAACGTATTCACGGCAGTATGCTGACCTGCCATTACTAGCAATTCCGACTTCATGCAGGCGAGTTGCAGCCTGCAATCCGAACTGAGACTGCGTTTGGGGATTGGCTTGTAGTCGCCTACTTGCTTCCCTCTGTCGCAGCCATTGTATTACGTGTGTAGCCCAGAACATAAGGGGCATGATGATTTGACGTCATCCCCACCTTCCTCCGTTTTATCAACGGCAGTCTCAATTGAGTGCCCATCTTACTGCTGGCAACAATCAATAGGGGTTGCGCTCGTTGCGGGACTTAACCCAACATCTCACGACACGAGCTGACGACAACCATGCACCACCTGTCTCTCTGTCCCCGAAGGGAAAACTTTATCTCTAAAGTCGTCAGAGGATGTCAAGTCCTGGTAAGGTTCTTCGCGTTGCTTCGAATTAAACCACATAATCCACTGCTTGTGCGGGTCCCCGTCAATTCCTTTGAGTTTTAACCTTGCGGCCGTACTCCCCAGGCGGAATACTTATTGTGTTAACTACGCCACAGAAGGGGTCGATACCTCCTACAGCTAGTATTCATCGTTTACGGCGTGGACTACCAGGGTATCTAATCCTGTTTGCTCCCCACGCTTTCGCGCCTCAGCGTCAGTTACTGTCCAGATAGCCGCCTTCGCCACCGGTGTTCCTCCTAATATCTACGCATTTTACCGCTACACTAGGAATTCCACTATCCTCTCCAGCACTCAAGCTAAACAGTTTGTAATGAACCCCAAGGTTAAGCCTTGGATTTAAACATCACACTTATCTAGCCGCCTACACGCCCTTTACGCCCAGTAAATCCGGATAACGCTCGCCACCTACGTATTACCGCGGCTGCTGGCACGTAGTTAGCCGTGGCTTGTTCTACAGGTACCGTCACTTTCTTCGTCCCTGTCCAAAGAATTTTACAACCCGAAGGCCTTCATCATTCACGCGGCGTTGCTGGGTCAGGCTTTCGCCCATTGCCCAATATTCCCCACTGCTGCCTCCCGTAGGAGTCTGGGCCGTGTCTCAGTCCCAATGCGGCCGTTCGACCTCTCAGTCCGGCTACTGATCGTCGCCTTGGTAGGCCGTTACCTTACCAACTAGCTAATCAGACGCGAGCCCATCTCCCACCAGATTGCTCTTTTGATGTGCCAAAGATGCCTTCAGCACATATCATGCGGTATTAGCAACGGTTTCCCGTTGTTATTCCCCTGTAAGAGGTAGGTTGCTCACGTGTTACTCGCCCGTCCGCCACTAAGTTAATTCAATTCTTCAAGCAAGCTTGCTTCCTTAAATCAACTCCGTTCGACTTGCATGTGTTAAGCACGCCGCCAGCGTTCATCCTGAGCCAGGATCAAACTCTCAACAAATACTCATTGAGAGCCTTTTGGCTCTTATTTACTTATCTCATTTTTATCCGTCATTCGACGGAAATCCATTCACTTGCGTCACTGTTCAATTTTCAAGGTTCAGGCCCCTCGCCTGAGGTGCTTTGCTATAATACACCCCAATCTCCTTTTAGGTCAACTTTTATACCCGTTTTTCATTCACTTTCTGGTATTGTTACTTTCCTTACGGGTGTTTTGGCCTGAATCACCGTTGCATTTCTTTTACCTAATTTAACAACGTTTTTTCACTTTTCACTTGTAATCCAATAAATCGCAAAATATTATCTTTCAGGCTTTACCTAATTGTGATTTTAGCTTGATCTGCTCTTAATCCCCCATCCCCTTCGATCTCATTCAGATGTGATATTTAGTGGTTCGGATCATCTAAATGCCTCTTAGCTGAATTACTTAATATGTCTCTATGGTACAGTTCTACAAACGTTCCGGTCGCAATCCATAATATTCTCCTAGTCTTAATCTATATTCTTTGATTCTCAATGGTGAAATTATATTTCCGCCGTTGTAACCTTTATTAACAGCAAACTATCTGAGTACTCAGGTTCATGCACTTGATTTGGATTTAGCTAAACACTTCCACGTAAATTCAGCCTATAATCAATCTAATGCGAATAACTGGTAGAGAGTTATGTAATGCAAGAGAGGTGCATAATGAATCCAACTAACATTAAAAAGTCGCTGAAACGTTTCTTTAAGTATCTGTTTATATTCTTCAGTCTTGCATGGGCTGTTTCCTTTTCCTTGTTCTTTTTCATACAAAGGAACAGCAACGAAACGTTTTTACTCAATATCTCAGGTTTGCAACTTAGCTTATTCAAATCATTCTATATTCTATCAGTGCTAGCACTTATTTGGTTTTGTAAACTGCTCAAATGGGCCTGGTTAAGAGTAAAACATTTGTTTTCTAAAGTTTTGCTAGTCATATCTACAGTCATCGTCATTGTTTTTATGTTTTTTAATTCTTTAGTCTGGCTAGTTGAGCCAAGTTATTACGAATTTGTCTCCCCTGAGGGAAAGTATTCTCTAGTAGTTTCAGAATCTGCTCTATTTACAACTTCAATCAAAATATATGAGCGTAAAAATTTTTTCTTCATAAATATAATAAATTCTGACATCTACCTAGACGATTGTTTTTCGCCTATGGCTGAGCAGAACTATAATGTCAGCTGGAATCAAGCTAGCGTCGATTTGGCACTTAAGGTTAACAATAAAGACGAATGGGCGAGCGCTACCATTCCTTTCGATCATAACGACATACAAATGCTTGAATTCAAGTATTTCAATCTAGAAGGCAATTTAACGCCAGAAAAAGCTAAGAGCTATGTTTATCCTACCTATGGATCAAACATGAAGCTGACGCCCCAGGCGAAGCTAGAGCAGGCTCTAAAAAGCCTCTCTAAAGATGAGATTGTAGAAGTTCCTAATTCCAATTTAGCTATTATTCCAGTGGATTATGCCATGGCAGCGACCCAATGGTTTTTGTGTCAAACGGATGGCAAGAAATATAACTACACCTCAGAATTGCCATCTACTTATCCCATCGTTATCCCTAAGCTAAATGCAAGGGGAACTGTTTTTCTGGAATTTAAAGATATTTATTCTAATTCGATTTACTTCAAAGAAGACGGTCCAAGCTTTCAGCACTGGGTAAAAATTACTAAGGCAGAAATGCCTCAGAATTAAAACACAGCCCGATTCTATTAGGCTCAAGCAAATCAAGTCAACGCCATTATCAAAAGCTCAATCAAGTATAAGCCGTGCTAGTATTTTGCTTAAACTTAGCATGCAAAAACTATTTCTTATTCTTGCTTTTTCGTTTGATTTCGAAGCCCATCTTTTTGCCTTGTGCATTAATTTTGTTCTCACCAGTTAGATAATTAATATCTACGCCCGTTTGGACATTATAGACAAAGACATTGAACTTTACGCCAGCTCCGCCATCTTCAACTGAAAGTGCCTCCATCTGGACACCATCTGCAACTAAGTTGTTTTCGTTGTAATCAAAGTAACCAAATACCGGCGTAACGCGATATTGGACGTGATTATTCGTTTGTTTAATATAGTGTTTCACCTTATTCTCATAAGGTAACATGCCATCAACATTGAACATGGCAGTCCCTGTCATCAGATTCTCCTTGGTGGCATTCTCGCCGCACAATTGATGCGCTATGAGATGAGCTCTTGTATATAGCGCTTGCTGTTCAATAAAGCTATAGAAGCCTTGATGCCAACCACTTGGTATAACTTGTCTGATTGACTTACGCTTATCCCTAGGTAGCGTTTCTGGTCCTAGCAACGCCTCAGCTGAGCCTACACGGCCTAATTCATCCAAATCTGAAAAGACATAGTAGGCTTGAAAATTGTCAACCAAATTAGCAAAAATCGGTTCATTATCGTTAATTAGCACGGATAATTTGCCCGTGTAGCGGGGTATGTAAAACGCCTCATCTTCTAATTCATACGAATTATCATTTGGCTTGAGCGGATTAGCTGTTACTTTAACTTCCGTGGTTTTGGCTTCCGACGCTTCTACACGGCTCTGTACATAACGAAAGTCACGGGCGCTTGGCAATGTAACGTTAGGCTTATTAGCTGGCTGCTCTTTCGAAAAGAATAATGAGCCTAATAAGCCTAAGGCTAAGATAGCACCACTGAAAATTCCTTTAATCTGCCGTTTGCGCATTTCATACCTCTCACATTCAAGTCATTTCGCTCTCTTTATCTCTACTTTGCCATATCGAAAGCAAATTGCAAGCTCTAAAAAAATTCAAAAATTCAAAAATTCGCATTTTTTCACGCCATACTTCACTATGTTTCTAAATATGAGTAGTTAAAACTTGCAAGTGACTTTGAAGTTCGTTGCAAACATATGCCTTGCCATTAAATTATTTTTCCACCACCCATAAGCAATAAAAAACGCTCTTTTTAGGAGCGTTAGAAGTTTCAAGTATGGTGGCGCTTGCGCTGCCTTAAATTAGCTAAATTGACATTGCGTAATATACCTAAGCTGAGGTAAGCATAGAGCGGTACATTGAACACTTGGCGTGATAGAGTGCGCAAGAAGAAATAAATAAATGTACCTTGACCATATAAAAGCGACCTCGATATAGAAACAATTAGCACGCTGGTTATAAATTGACCAATCGCAATAGCTAAAAACATCTGCCAATAGTTACAGTCTTTAAAGTCAACCGTTTGATGCTTTGTTTTATTTTTCAATTGCCAGATGTATTGAACTATGAAAGCTGGTATAAAGCCAGTTAAGGCTGATGTTATTACATAAATCGGGCTAAATTGTCCACCTGGTCTTATGATAAAGCCTACTAAATCTGTCAGCATGCCAGCGATAAAGCCATGCACTGGGCCTAAGCTAAAGCCAGCCAAAATAATAGGAAGGCCGCCAAAGCTGAAATAGCCCGCTCTGACGGTATTAATTACAACGCCAAAGGCAACAAATACGGCGATACTGGTCAAGTCAAAGGTGCTAAATCGTAATTTATTAGCTTGGGGCTGTACTTCTGCAAGTTTAGGTGTATGTTTAACCTTATGACAACTATAAGCTAGTAAATAAGCCAATAAGGCAGCTCCAGCTATAAGTAAACAACTGTATCTGGTGAGGTTCATTTGATAAGCACTAAATGCTTTGATAAAAGCTGGATAAGCTTTCTTATTCACATGCGGCAAAATCGGTTGCCAGTTCAAATACGCTAAGCCCAAGCTCGTGCTAATTGCGGTCATCAAAGCTGCCGTCCTTGCATCTAAGCGGATACTTAACATGACGATTGCCAAAGCTGTTAGAGCTACGCTGGCATAAAGCTGCCTACTATTAGGGGCAGCCAAACTATAAATCAAGATAACATTACTACATACTAGCCAAAGCATCTTAGCCAGCTTAGCATGTCTAGGACGCGCCAAATCAGACATTATATCAACTCCTTCTGTTTATCTGTTCAAATAGAGCAAGTAAACATAAAAGCAAAGGAGCTTAAATTGGCTTACAGATTTGAACAGGAACGCAATTATTCACCGCGAAAGATCTAAGTCTCTCTTCGTGTTAGTCAAACGTTCTTTGCCTAACCACTTTACGCAAACAATCTACACTGTTTTTTAATACACTAGCACACGCTCTTGCTGCGCGCAATAACTAAATTAGCAATGTTATCATTTGGCCAAATAAATTTAATAAATACTAATTTAGCAATCATAAGCAAAGCCCCAGGCGTAAGGCCCAGGGCTAGTGATTTTGCTATAGATTCGTGTCTGTTTGTTCTAAAAGCGTCTGTTTATTCTGCAAGCATCCGTTTAATAACGGCATTTGCTTCGTAGTAAATGCGTTCAACGTCAGGCATTAACGGATAATTGCCATTTTCATAGACAATTTTGCCATCTATCATTGTCAATTTCACGTTAGACTTATTACCAGCATAAACAATATTTTTGACGATGTTGTTCAAGGGTTGCATATTTGGTTGCTGCAAATCAAGCACGCACAAGTCTGCCAGTTTGCCTGGTTGCAAGCTATCAGCCTCATTTAGGCACATAGCTTTGGCACCATTTGAGCAAGCCATGCGCACAACACTTTCTGCTTTGATTGCGGAAGCATCTTTTTCTTTGAGTTTGGCTAAGACATTCAAGAGATACATTTCTTTGAACATATCCAAGCTATTGTTGCTAGCTGGGCCATCAGTACCAATTGCGATATTGATATTGCGTTTTTGTAGTTCTGAAATTGAAGGTATGCCGCTAGCCAATTTGCTGTTAGAGGCGGGGTTACTTACAACAGTTAAATGCCGTTTTTGGAAAATGTCCATATCCTTATCATCAAGGTATACACAGTGGTAACCACCACCGCCATAGTTGTAGATACCAAGCTGGTCAAACAGTTGTGTAGGCGTCAAGCCGTTGTAGCGTTCTTTGCAGCCTTCTACTTCTGAGAAAGTCTCGGAGTTATGTGTATAAACTGGCGCTTCTAATTCTTCTGCTAATTTGGCGATGCCCTCTAAAAGTTCCAAAGGGCAAGTATACTCAGCATGAAAGCCCAAGTGATAATTGATGAGCGGATGATAGTCGTTAAAGCGTAAGTAGTTGGCTTTTTGTTCTTCTAAAGTCGGGCCAAACTTGTTCAGGCCAGATACCATAACCGAGCGGAAGCCCATGTCGATGCAGGCGTTGGCATATTGTTCCGGGAAGAAATACATATCAAAGGCAGCTGTAATGCCAGAGCTTAGATACTCTAATATGGCTAATTGGGTACACCAATAAATGTCACTTGGCTTAAGCTGTGCCTCTCTAGGAAATATCTGTTTTTCTAGCCAGTCTAATAATGGCATGTCGTCTGCTAAGGAGCGCAAAAATGTCATTGCTGAATGGGTATGTGCATTCTTAAATCCAGGCAAAATCAAGTTGCCACATAAGTCAATTTCGCGTGTAAAGGCGGGTCGACTTGACTCTTCTACCTTAGGACCAACGTAAGTTATTCGCTTATCCTCTGTCCATAATTCACCCTCGATCAGTTGTTCATCATCAACTAAAGATAAAATTCTTGCATTGTAGAAACGAATTACCATGTGTTTTCCTCACTCTCAATTTGCGCTAAAGCACTTGCCTGATTATACCGCCAAAAGAAAATTAAAAGCAAAAGCGTAACTCAAAGCCTGTAACGTACATGACGGCATACGCAAATAGTCTTAGGTTCACCAGTTCCAAAAGTAGTATGTAAAGCCGCTACACCCATACACAAGCCAAATTTTAGCTATCTGAAAATTTAGTTATGCGCCATCTCTTTGATAGCTTCGGTTACTAAGCGCTTAAAAATACGGCCCACTAAATTAGCCGTCTTTTTGACGTCATCGTCGCTTAACTTGCTTGCCGATAAACCAGCTGCCAGATTAGAAATACAAGATATGCCACAAACTTGCATGCCCATATGGCAGGCTGTAACAGCTTCGCAAGCTGTACTCATGCCAATTGCATCGCCACCTAAACGCTGAAGCATTCTAACTTCCGCTGGGCTTTCAAAATTAGGACCTGTGGTTTGTACGTAAACGCCTGTCTGCAATTTAATCTCTAACTTCTTAGCAACATCTAATAGAAGTTGCTGCAATTTCTTGGTATAAATCTCAGACATGTCTGGGAAGCGTTCGCCTAATTCAGCGGCGTTGGGGCCGATTAAGGGCGATGGTACGAAATTCATAATTTGGTCGGTGATGAGCATTAAATCACCAGCTTTGAAGTTGGGATTAGCGCCGCCAGCTGCATTGGTGACAAACAATGTCTCGGCCCCCATCTCGTGCATCAAGCGAGTTGGCAGAACTACTTCTTCCATCGAATAGCCCTCGTAGTAATGCACACGACCTTGCATGATAACAACTGGTACTTCACCGATATAGGCAAAAACGAAGCGGCCTTTGTGGCCTGGAACAGTTGAAACTGGGAAATTAGCAATCGTATTGTAGGGAATAGTTGCTTTGACCTCTACTTCATCAGCAAGTGAACCTAGGCCTGAGCCAAGAATCAAGGCCACTTTGGGCCTAAAAGGCAGCTTGTTTGCGATACTTTCATAACAAGCTCTTACCCGTTCATATATTTTATTCATCTTGAAATCTCCTCTCAACCGAACTTATATTTATAAAGAACTATTTAAGCATATTGGTTATAATTGCCAGCGTCAATAATCGTTTTGCCCGCCCCAATCATATACTCATAAATATCAGGCGCCACTTTAGCAACCATAGCATCGGAAACTAAGCAATCAACATCAGCAAAGCTAGAAATGACGTACGGCCCATGTTGCTGAAATTTTGTCTCATCAGCCAATAAAACATATTGCGCCGCTCTTAAAACTACAGTCTTACGTACACGTGCCTCACCCTGCATTGAATCTGTAATTCCCGCAGCTAAATCTACACCCGTTGCACTGATAAAAGCTGTAGAAATATAATATTCAGATAATTGCTCCTGTAACAAGTCGCCTTGAAAGGATAGCGAGTCTTGCTGAAATTCACCACCTAATAGCACAAGACGTATCTCGTTGTTTGTCGCCAAGACGCGCGCTATTTCTAGAGAATTCGTTATAACAGTTAGGCGTTTACCGCAGTCAAAAATGGCTTTGGCTAAATTGTAAGCGGTGCTGCTTGAATCCAAAAAAATTGTATCTCGATTCCGAATTAACGGTAGGCAACGTTGAGCAATCAAGGCTTTCTCGGCGCACATGATCTTACTTCTAACTGAAAAAGGTGTTTCGTTACCGTAGCCATCATTCAAGTAAGCCCCACCATGTACTCGACGCAGCTTGTGTTCTTTCTCAAGCTTCTTCAAATCATTGCGGATAGTCTCCTCGCTAACGTTCAACTGACGACTTAAGTCATTGACTAAAACGACTTTTTCGCGTTTCAAAATTGCCATTATATAGTCACTACGCTCAAGTGCGTGAAACTTAAATATCTCATTACAAGTGATGCTATCTTCCGATTTCTGCATTGTATATTCCTTACTTTTATCCAATCGCTTCTATAAAGTATAACAGAGGCATATATAATTTCAACATATTTAGCTATGATTAGTCAAATCTTTTTGTGCATGTTGCGGGATAAAGCTAAACATATCAGCTTCATTTGCTTATTTTTCGTTAAAAAGGAAGCGAGCTAAAAAGCTCACTAATTTAAGCCTAATTTTATTTTTTCGCTTGGGCTAGCTGATAATCACGCAGCACCTGCCTGATATAATCAGCGCCATTAGAATCTGTCATAGTCAATAAATTTAAGAAAGCAGCGGGATATTGAAAGTATTTAGCTTTGCCCTCAAACATCACTTCGATGTAAGCGCCTTTAATGCTACGAATCCGCCCATAGCCCAAATTGATATGGTGGACTTCTTTACCAATCAAACTGTACATATCTTCTCCTTGGCAAAATGCTCGCTAAAGTATTGCCCTACCAATGGTAATACCTTGTGTAAAGCTAGGCCAGATTTCAAAGTAAGCTCTAATTCTCTGTCGGCATCTTCTTTTGTTGCAATCTTAATGGAATTAGTCATAGCTTCTAAATTCGAAAAAGTAACTCGCACTGCTAACTCAGTTAATTCTGTCGCTGCTTGCAAAGCTTGCGCCCAATCAGCCACTTTAAGCCATGTGCCAATTAAAATACTAGCAAAGAAATCACCTGTACCTGAAATTTGCCGACAGCTTGTCTTAGCTAGCGGCATTGATTGCCAGTTAAAATCCTGCTTGAGTAATTTGCCGTGGCAATAGAAGTAATTTCGACCTTTTCCATCTAAAAGCGTATCTGAAGTTAGAGAGAAGCCTTTTAGAGCAACAACAGTTGTTTTAGGTAGATTCATAGCCTTTAACAAAGCTGCTGCTTTTTCATCAGCTAAAGGTGCTGTTAAGTGCTGCAATTTGGCATATTCACTTAATGGCGCTTGAGCTAATAACAGTGCTTCGGTTAAATTCGGGCTTATAAAGTCAACTAGCTTGCTCAACTTGGAGATAGCTTGAACGACCTCATTGCCCAAATTGCTGTATAACCTAGCATTGTCGCCCAAAACTGGATCTAATGCTAAGAAGCAATCTGGGAAACTGTCTTTGAATTTGTATATTTCGCTGTATAATTCGCAACTTGGTACATAGCCTAACAATAAGGCTCTTGGTTTGATCCCTAAAGCTTTGTACTGTTCAACTGTATCAGCTAAATTATTGGCACAAAGTTGCCGTTTCAAGCCTGGATAGGCGCTTGAACTAGTCATAACTACACTAGCAATTGGCGCTACTCTAAGGCCTAACATCTGTGTAGTTGGCAAACTAACTTGAAGCGAACATGCACCTACACTTGTCAGGGCCTGATAAATTGCGAGATCGATCACTATTAATCTCCTAAATAGCGACAGCAAATAGCTTTTAAGTTCACAAAGTTAGCACTATTGCCTGCCATAATATATGTCTTACCTAATTTCAAATAGTCATGGTTCGTATGTACTTCGCCGCCTGCCTCTTTAACAATCAGACTAGCTGCAGCATAATCCCACAAACTAACACATGCTTCATAAAAAGCATTATGTTCATTGGCTGCTAGGTAGCACAAATCAGCAACGCAGGAGCCTGAGCGACGCAAATCTAAGCTTGCTTTGAACAACCCACACAAGCACTCAAAGTTGCGCTCAGCTATCGTTTTGTCATATGGAGCTGTACCGATAGCCAACAATGATTGTTCCAAAGGTCTTGTTTCCATATGGAGTTGCTTGCCATTCAAGTAGGCCCCCTGCCCCTTAATAGCTGTAAATAAATCATCTCGATAAGGGTTGTAGCAACAAGCTAAAACTGTTTGTTGCTGGTAGGCCAAAGCAATTGAAACAAAGGATAAATGGCGATGGAAAATATAATTACTCGTTCCATCAATTGGATCTACGATCCAAGCATAGCCCATGGGTAGTTCGGGATTATTTTGCTCCTCAGCGATAAATTCAGCTGGTATAGCAATTTTCTCAAGTTGCAATTTGATCAATTGCTGTGTCTGCTTATCGACATTAGTAACCAAATCTGAATTGGAACTCTTGCTGTCAATTCTTTCAATGGCTGCCTGTTTGAAATAGCGGCCAGCTGCTATGGCACAGTCCTTCACCTGTGGTAGGATGGCGTTCAAATTAAATTCTTCCATATATTCTCCAACTTTGCGTATTAGTAATTTAAGGTATTAGGTTGAGAATCAAGTGCGCCCTTATATAAGGCCTTTAGGACAATAAAGGCACTTGAATTAATTCTTTTACTTAATTGTTCAGCGCTAGAATTTTCCAGCAATTTAGTGTAATTATCAAAATTAGTACCCGCAATTAAGCCATTACTTTCAGAATAAAGGCGACTATCTGTCTGCTTGATTTCTTCAAGATTTTTACCAAAATAATTCCAGCTTTCAATATAGACTGTGTCTATACCTGCTTCATCAAAAACACGATAATCCGACGTATTCAGAGTAAACTCACGATATACAACGTTCTCGGCCTTGTTCAAAGGTGAGGCAACCATAAAGCCTGCCTGATTGGTGTAAATCGACTCAAATGGACTATGTTTCGAACCTAAACCTGCTTCCAAAGCCAAGTCAACGATTTGATAAACTGGCAAGCGACGCTGATATTTCTCTTCTTTGTTTAAGGAGTTCCAGCCACTGTGAGCATACAAACGGCTGCCACCAAAGATATTACGCAATTCGTATACAACTGATAAATGTTCCTTTTCAGCTGCGCTCAGGCTATTCAATAGCGTCTGTGCGCCTTCTGTCTGGTTGCTGCATAGCGCAACCAGCACAACGTCATAGCCTATCTTCTGGGTTTTTAATTGTTTAGCTAAAGTTAAAAGCGCGCCGATAGAAGCAGCATTATCGCTCAAGCCGTTAGCTTCTGTTACATTCTCACCGCTAACTGTCGTATAGCGCGCCATCACAATTGCAGCTCCTTCACGCTGGCCAAGGTGTTTGCCTAAAGCTAATTTACGTGCCTTGGAGTAATCTTTACGATTGTAGCGCAAGCCGTAACCTGGGATTTTCACAATTACGTTATCACCTAGCCCCGAAACTGCTTGCAGTTCTGGCTGATAGCCTAATTTTTGAAATTCTTCATTAATAATATCTGCCGCCTGCTTACAAGCACTTGAGCCAGCTGGTCTAGCACCTAGGTCTGTCAAGCGTTTGGCTATCTCAGCGCCATAATCTGACTTGGCCCAGCCTAAATCTTGGGTTCGTTTAGAACGACAAGCTGTAAGCGTCAAAACAGATACCATCAGCCAACATAAAAGGCGACTAAAAATTCCCACCTGATGTAGCTGTATTCTTTTGTTATTCTTCTTATTCGTCTGCATATGTAGCCTATTCTACCCTAGTTTAAGGGCTTTGTGCAATTGTTTCTGCCAATGCTGCAAATAATAATAAATAAAGCTGTCCAAGATATGATCAACTATATGAGCTGTTAAGCATACCAGAATTACAATAATTAGCAACAGAGTTAAGGATGAGCTATTGGCCATAAACTGCAAATTTGTCATTTTGACCATTAATTGAGCTAAAGCGAGCTGACTAAAATACAATAATCCGCCTAAAGTAATAAATGTGTATATTAAGAAACAGATACTTTTAGCCAGCAATAAAGGAATATGTGTATCTAGTTTGGCTAATTTAAGCTGTAAAAAGAATTTAACTAGTGGCCAGGTTCCCACGATTATGATATAGCCTAAACAAAAGGGAATTTGCAAAATAAGCCAAGCCAGGATTGAACTAACGATATAATATTCAGCAGCTAATTTGAAGCCAAATTCTAAAATAAGTAAGCTTTCCATGCCCATAAGGGCAAAATAAATGACACCATCTTTGAGTGGGCTCATTTTGGCGAATAAAAAGAGAATGGCTGTCAGAGCAGCCATCAAACTTGTAAAAACGAAACTTGCTAAATTATGTTTAGTTGGCACAACTACACCCTCATCTCAGCAACAAGTACACAGATCGCCGCCCATGCACTCGCAACAGGAGTCTAGGCAACAAAGCAGCGATAAATCGCCACAGCAGCTTCTCTGATAACCGTTGTAGTAATTATTGGTGGTATAACCATAATCACGTTGTTGATAAGGCTGTTGACCAGAACAAGGGTCGGCTGCTTGATATTGTTGGCCGTATTGACCAGTTGGTGTTTGGCCATATGTTTGCTGACCACCTGTTTGGTATGTGTTGCTACGGTTCGTCTGACTGTAATTATTAGCACCTATGAGTTCATCATAGGCCTCATTAATCTCATTCAGCTTGTCTGCTGCTAAATCAGCTAAAGGATTGCCCGCAAAATTGCTTGGCTGATATTTACCTGCAAGTTCACGATAAGCTGCCTGAATCTCAGCCTTACTAGCATTCGGCGTCACGCCTAAAACTTGATATGGATTCTTGCCATTTTGCATATTGCTGCCTGCCTTTCGTTAATTAGCTAGATTATAACACAGCCAGCCGTCAGCTTAAACGTTCAGTAGCGTAAGCAGCCCTAAGTATACGCATATCATGACCAACTTTTATTTCCAGGTTGCCAATCTTCCATACAAATGGCATTATTTGGAGCTTGCAAGTTACTTTAATGTTATAGTTTCCTGCTTCTTTAGTATTTAATGTCACAGTGGGAAAATCTTTTCTAATCGCGTTCTTCCATAAGCAGCATAATTCTGCATTAGAAATTGGAGTTGCTAATTGCTTAGATAGGATCATTAAGTGGTACTTCTAGGCTTTTATATGGCACTACAATAGAAATATCATTGCTTAGAAAACGGCCTTGCTCTGGCATACCTATTATGCCAGTTGTACAAGTATAAGTTTCAGCTTGTTTTTCATCAGCTACAGCAAATTTTTTAATAAGCTTATTTTTGCAAACAAAGCCTAGCAAACTTACAATCAGCAAACTGAAAAGACAGATATAAAACAGCTTCTTATGCTTAAACTTCCGCATAACTTTCCCCATAACTTAGCTTTTAGCCGTTTTGAAAGCTAAAGTACCCTCAAAAACTCTTTTCTTTATGATACATGAGAATTGTCCTAATTTGGGCAATATGCGCCTATATTCTGTACTTATCTTTCCCTGTCAGGCACTTTACTTTATAATTGACTGAAATGAAACAAGGAAGTTAGACATGTACGGCTATATTCGTTTGCTCAAGGCAAAGCCAAATGACGAGGAAGATTTCAACACTTACAGAAGCATCTATTGCAGCCTCTGCCATAGCTTAGAAATGAATTTCGGGCAAATTCCGCGTTTCCTTTTGTCTTACGACCTGACATTCATGGCCTTATTGGCAGATTCACTTAGCCTGTATGAAGATACGCAAATAGATATGCAAGCTAAAGCTAAACATTGCTGGCAAAAACTCGGTAAAGTCACACCTGTCTTTGGCAATCGGTCTTATTTAGATTATGCAGCTAATGTCAGCCTTTTGTTAGCAGAGCAAAAATTATTAGACGACAAATTAGACAAAGAGCATTTACCGAGAAGATTGTTGAGTCAAGTTTTGTTTAAGCAAGCTTTCTGGCAAGCTAAGCAAAATTATCCGAAATTAGCTTCTATCATCGAGGCTAACATGCAGGCATTTAATGCTATGGAGAGTAAGCTAAAAGGTGCAGATAGCACGTCTATGCTAAATAGCACAAGCATGCCAAATAGCCAATTAGAACTTGTTGATACAAATCCAAGTTGTTTCGTCAAGCAAACTTGTCTAAAGCAACTTATAAATTGCTTAGAGCCACTCAAAGCTTACGCCCCTCAAGCTGTACATTTGAGCTTGCAATTTGCTGAAGTTTTGGCCCAAATTTTTAGTTATCTGCCATTAAGTGTCGATATTATTCAAAGGCCAGGTGCAACACCTAATTCTATTTTGCAATCAAATAGGCAACCACTTTCTGCCTGTTTGGGTGTCATTGGTGCCTATCTAGGCGCATGGCTCTATCTTGTGGATGCGCTAAGTGATCTAGCTAGTGATATAAATAGTGGGCATTTCAACATTTTGCTCGCATCTAAGGATTATTCCGAGCTTAGGCCAGTTTTAAAGCAGCAAATGCAAAAGTTACCGCTTTTTAGGCAAAAGAAATGGCAAGCTAAGCATTTTAGCTGGAAAGAAGCACATAAATTAACAGCTAGTGCCAATAAAATAAGCAATTTAATCTTAGCTAGCTCAAGCAGCCTAAAAAATTTGCAAGCTACGCTTGATGCCAGCATGGCTCTTTTGCCGTACCAAAGGTCTGCCAGATTGGTAGCTAAAGTTATACAATTAGGTTTAGATCACAGTCTTGAGCACAATAAATTGCTCCAAGCCTATATTTTCAATCTGCTGAAAGAGGCAGAATAAATGAAGCAGCAAAAACTAGTTTATAAAAGCAGCACCTAAGGATGTAGTTTCGGCCTTTTTGGCAAATTCAGAAAGCAACTATAACGTCAACATATAATGGTACGTCTTAAATTAGCTTGCTTTTTCGTGCAGATTTAGTCTTTTTGAACTTGCTTTTTCGTGCAAATCCGGCAATTATCGTCCGCATGCCTCTTTGGATAAATTCCGCAAACATTTTTCAGATGTAATTGGCAACTCTTATATCCTCTACACCAAAGATATCATGCTGAAAGACAATATCATCCACCTACCACTTCTATATGGCCGAATTACTCTAAGCCATGTATTGTTCGCCGTAAGCTACAAATTTTTTAGGCAAAATTAGCTAAAAATAACTTGCTCTAATTCTTTGGCTGTTTCAACAATGAAATTGGCTTTTGCTGCTTCTAGCTCAGCCCGTTTACGGAAACCCCATAGAACTCCGCAAGCTGTAACTTGGGCATTTTTGGCCAAATTCATATCAACATTTGTATCACCGACATGCAAAACTGTTTGAGCTTTGAAGTTATGCTCCGCCAAAAACGCATTCAAGGCTGTTGGATCTGGTTTTAGTTTATGCCCTGGTTTGTCGCCAATCACGAATGGGAAATCCACGCCTGTACCTGCATAAGCATTAGCTAGAACTGACTTAGCCACTAGCTCTTTTTTGTTGGTATATACCAAATATGGCAAATTAGCCTGCTTTAACTTTTGAAAGAGTTCAACTAAGCCTGTATATGGCTGTACCGCAAAGGAGCCTTCGGCTTTTAGGATAGCCACATAGCGCTGCCAAGCTTGCTCTAACCATTCATCTGTATACGAACCATAATGCACAAAGGCTAAAAGATCAATGACATGCTGTTTGGCGCCTTTCCCGACCAAAACTTTGTAATCAGCCTCATCAACTGGTCCTATGCCGAATTCAGCTAACCACATATTGCCTGCCCGAGCCAAACTCGGCAAGGTATTCACAATCGTGCCGTCCAAATCAAAAGAAATTAATTTATAGCGTGTCATCTCACACCTCACATGCTGCTAAATCTTGACGTAAATTACCTAAAAGTGGTTCAGATAAAGCTGGTAATCTATAGTCGCTGGCTAAATTGTATTTTCTTTGCAAAGCTAAGGCCAACAAATAATCGGCAAAGGCTGGATTTTTGGGCAAGAAGCTGCCATGCGCATAAGTGCCGAAGGTGTTTTTGTAGTGACAGCCCTCATAGCCATCTTCGCCGTTATTGCCGTTACCTTTCACCACTTTGCCAAACGCATAAAGTGCTTGGCAACTTAAAGCTGCCTGGTCAGCCTTGGCTTTAGCATCGACTTCATTAGCCTCATAGCTTGCTGTCCCCTCAGGTTCATTATTTGCAGACTCTCTATTTTCTGATTCGTCCAAGAAATAAGTCAGGCCACTATGATTTTCAAAGCCAAACATATGACGATCTTTCTCAGCCAGAGGCAATTTTTCGGCCACAAACTCAATATTTCCGATCAAACGTTTTTTCTGAGCTTGCGTATAAACTGGTAAAACTCCAATTCCCTTTGTCAGTTTGCCCTCGTTCGTTTTGTAATATTGGCCTAAAAGCTGATATCCACCGCAAATAGCTAGAAGAACGCCACCTTGCTCAATAAACTTGCGCAAAGGTTCGGCTTTTTTCTCAATCAAATCGAAGTGCATCGATGCTTGCTCTTGATCCTGGCCGCCACCAATAAAGACAAGATCGTAGTATGTCTCTATAAATTCATCGCCTATACTGATAGGTGATACGTTAAATGTTATGCCGCGCCATTCAGCACGTCTGCGTAAAGCCATGACATTGCCTTGGTCGCCGTAGAGATTAAGATATTCTGGATATAACCAGGCTAAGTTCAATTTAGCTGCTTTGAGATCAAAGTTCATCGTTACCACCTTTTATTAACGCCAAAAATCTGTCAAATTGTATTTTTTCACAAGATAGTCTCTAATTGCTAACATCGTTGTGTAGTTAGGCAAACAATACAGGCACTTACCCTTAGGCAATTTAGCTAAGGCCGCTTCCAATAAGTTAGCAAAATCAGGCATAACTTTGAGCTTATCTAATGGGAAATTAGCGTAATAAAGTCTTGTTGCCATGTCATTGCCACGCTCACCACCGATAAAGATCTGGTAATCTTCGCCAAGCTTAGCGCTAAAATCAGCTGCCTGCATGCCTTTAGATTCTAAGTCAATATCCCAAATCCAAGACACATCTTTGCCATCGTTGACATGAGCGTTCAAAGCTAAGCACAAGCTGCCTAAATCAGCCTGCGCTGCTACATAATTCCAAGCTAGTGTAAAGCCAGCTGGATTTTTGACTAAAATCATGCAAATGCTTCTGTCATTGTCAATCTTGATGCGTTCCATGCGGCCAAATGCAGCCTTGGTTGTACTAAGAGTTTGGGCTAAAGCAGGCAAGCTCGCACCTTTAGTTTGGACAATTAAGCCCTTACGTTGCCGTCTTTTCAAATAGACTTTGGCTGCTAAGAGTGCGCAAGCTGCATTGTAAGCATTGTGTTCACCCTCTATCGCCAAATTGGCGCTAACTGTTTGCTCGCCGTACTTGAAATCATACGTATTCTCAGTTTTAGAATCAGCTGATTTAGAGAAAGTCAAAGACGTATCTACATGGCGATAGTGACAATTAGGGCACTCATAAAAGCCTAGGTGGGCATAGCTGTAAGCTGAATAATTAAGTCTACTTCCACAAAAGAAGCAGAAAGTGCCATCGCCAAAGATGCTCGGGCTGCCTGGCTGCATGTTTGACTCATCCATGCCAAAGCAATAAAACTCGCCATTGTGGCAAGATTGTAGACTCATGCTCATGGCATCATCAGCACAGGTTACAAAAATTGCATCTGTCTGTTTATTAAGGCCATTACTAATCAATTTACGGGTGTTAGCCAATTCGCCATAGCGGTCAAGTTGATCTCTGAACAAATTCGTCACGACTGCCATCTGCCATGGCATCAACTTACCTAAGCGGCTGAAAAAAGCTTCGTCAATTTCCATCACAAAAACTAATTTCGACTGCTCTGGCTGCCAAGGTTCTTTTAATAGTTCTTGATAATGTTCAAGAAAGGCTGCGATAATGCCATCTTCCAAATTGGCGCCTGAAATATTAGTTACAACTTTTAAGCCCGCATTTTCCAGAATTTTCACCAGCAAACGCACTGTAGTTGTTTTGCCATTCGTACCTGTCACAAAGATAAGTTGCCTGTTTTCAGCTAAATAGCCTAAAAAATTAGGTACAAGCCGTTTGGCAATTTGGCCTGGGAAAGCTGTTGCGCCTCGATGCAAAATATTTCTTAAAAGCCAGCGACTAAGCATCGCCAAATAGGCTGCAAAATGGCACATTAATTGTTGCCCGAAACTAATATCTCTTCTAATTAATTTGGTCTGCATACTTTTCTCTTTGCTAGCGTTTCAACGCTGTCTGTAAATTTTCGTTTTTCAAATCACGTACATTATAGCCATCATCAGGGTAGCTACCAAGTGAGCGGAACATTTTTTCTTTCACGCTGTCTAACGCTGCTTGTTTCTGTTCAGAAGTCAAATCTGCTTCTGTCAGTTCTTTGTTTGCTTCTGTTTCTGGCGCTTTCGGTTTATCGTTCTTAGGCTGCTCTTTCTTCGCCTGCTCAAGTTCTTTCGCCTTTTCCTCTTTCAGCTTATCGACAGCTTCCTGTATTGCCTCTTTTTCAGCTCGTGTCTGTAAATCTAGAAAGCCTGCTTGCAGACGTTTACCGTTAGGGAAAGCTAATTCATCCAAGTAATCTAGCTTTTGCTCTTGAATTACCTTGGTAATTGCAGCTCGATAGCTCGGATCGGTTGCGTAATGTAAGATAGCAGAAATAAATTCGTCCCGTGTGCCTGTTTCAAGGTTCATCAAAACTTGCCTTGCTTCTTCGTGATAACCGTTCCACCAAATGCGATCATGTTCAAATAAGCCTATTTCAAAGTTAGCAAATTTGCCGAACAGATCATCGATTGTCACATATTCACCATCGATGTATTCTTTGGTTTCGTAAGTTACAGGCCAAGCTAAATTACGATGTCGGCGCGCCATGTTGTCATGCCACTTCAAGCCAAAGCCATTGTTGTCTAAATCGGCCAATTTGTTAGGGCCATCGCCAGCTTCTATATAAAGCTGAGCGGCTGTAACTGACGGCCAGACACCAGTTTCTCTAGCTGAAGCAATAATTGATTTTTCGTACTTTTTTAAGCGCAACTGGAAATTCATCTCTACTGGCTTATGTTTTTGTTGCCAAATAACTACCCCGATAACAGCGAGTAAAAGCACAACGCTAAAAGCTAAAAAGCTATAGGCTATGCGGGCTTTTTTACTCTGTCTACGTCTAACTTTTGTTCCAGGGCCAGTTTGGAGCTTCGAATTGGCTGGATTTTTCGAAATTGCCTGCGGAGCTTTCGAAAAATCATGTGCAAGCTTGTCCTCAAACTTATTAAAGGAAGTCTTCATGTTAGTTTGTGCTGCCTTAGAGATTGCGCTGAATGGAAAGGTAGAAGCTTTAGGCGAATTTTCAGGCAAATGCTCTATTCTACGTCCTAACGCTTTTGGTTCAGTTAAATTAGCAGCTGCATTTGTTTGGCCATAATTAGCTTGCCACTCAGACTGCCGTCTTTTTTCATCGATCTGGCTAAATTTAAGCAAATTAATTAGACTTGGCTCTTTAATATCAACAAGTGGCTGAAAATCGTCCTTGTTTCGTACTTTAACTGCATCAGTTCCTTGGGGTAAAGTTGGGCTTGAATTGACCTTGTTGGAATTTTTATCTTCTTTTGCTGGTTCGTTACTCATAATATCTCGCAATCATTAAGCTAGATTAATCAATTGCCAAAAGCACTAAAGATTTACTACAATAATAGCACACATCAATATCTATTTAGACTACAAATGGAATCGAGGTTATCTTGAATATGCAACGTGCAGCTGGTTTACTTATGCCAATTACAGCCCTGCCATCACCATACGGTGTAGGTACTTTGGGCCAAGAAGCTCGCAATTTTGTGGACTTTTTGCAGGCAGCCAAACAAACTTACTGGCAAATTTTACCCGTTTGCCCAACTGGTTACGGTGATTCGCCTTATCAATCTTATTCAACTTTCGCAGGCAACCCTTATTGGATTGACCTAGATGATTTGTGTCAAGCAAGTCTTCTCAATCAAGAGGACTATCAGAACATTCATTGGTTCGAATCTGAAAATCGTGTCGATTATGGTCTTCTGTATCAGAATCGCATCAATGTGTTGAAGATTGCTTGTGATCGTTTGAGAAATCACGCTTTATTTGGCGAATTTCAAGCTTTTGTTAATGAAGAAAGTTCATGGCTCAATGCCTATGCCCTATTCATGGTCTTTAAGCAAAAATTCAATGGTCAAGCTTGGCAAACATGGGATGAATATTTCCGTTACTACGATCAAAATAAGCTAGCTAGTTGGCTCCAAGAGTATGCTAATGACGTGTACTATTGGCAAGCAATTCAATTCTTGTTCTTCAAGCAATGGTGGGCTTTGCGTCAATACGCTATTGAGCGTGGCATTAAATTTATCGGTGATTTGCCAATTTATGTAGCTAGCGATAGTGTCGATGTTTGGTCTAATCCAAGTCAATTCATGCTGGATGCTAACTTAAATCCAACTGAAGTAGCTGGTTGCCCACCAGATGGATTCTCACCCGATGGCCAACTTTGGGGCAATCCTCTCTACAATTGGCAAAGCATGCGTGAAGATCGTTATGCTTGGTGGATGCGCCGTTTTGCTCACCAATTCAAAATTTATCAAGTTCTGCGTTTAGACCATTTCCGTGGTTTCGATGCTTTCTATGCCGTACCATTTGGCGATACAACTGCTCGTAATGGTCGCTGGATAACAGGCCCTGGCATTGATTTCTTCAATTGTATTAAAGAGAATTTCCCAAATCAGGAGATGATTGCTGAAAATCTCGGTTTCACGACTGATTCTGTGGTCAAGTTGTTGAACGACTCAGGCTTGCCTGGTATGTATGTGATGGAATTTGCTTTCTTCAACCGAAACGAAAATGCTGACTATCTACCACATAATTTCATTCCAAATTCTTGTGTCTATCTCGGCACGCATGATAATAATTCTGTCATGGGTTGGGCTCGTGATGATGTAAGCGCTGATGTTGTGCAATATGTAAAAGAATATATCAATCTGAATGAGCATGAAGAATTTAACTGGGGCATGATGCGCTCAGCTTGGGCTTCAGTCAGCAATTTGGCTATCATGCAAGTGCAAGATCTGTTAGGTTTAGGTTCTGAAAGTCGCATCAATTTGCCAGCTACACTGGGTAACAACTGGACTTGGCGTATGCAAAAAGGCGCTTTGACCTACGATATAGCAAAGAGAGTTGCTTATTTCATGGATCTATATAAACGTAAGTAATTTCGTATTAAAAATTGAGCCTAGATGTAATGTCTAGGCTCTTTTGCTACATATCCAAACTATCTTCATCTAAAAGAAAATCTAGCAATCCCAACCGTAATATGCCGCAATCGTCAAACCAACTTTTACCATATGACTTTGAAATGACAATTTTCTTAAAATAATCATCAATCGCCTTTAAGGGTCGAAGTTCTGTTAAAACTTTCTCGTCATCATCCATACGTAGTGCCGATTGGATATAATACTTTTTCATACCTTTGCGCGCAATAAAATCAACTTCCAAATCTTTGGCAGCTGATTTACCATTAGTTCCAACTTCTGTAAACTCAATCTTGCCAACATCCACGGCAAAGCCCCGCTCGCGTAACTCGTTATAGATGATATTTTCCATAATATGTGTTTCTTCTTGTTGCCTAAGTCCCAATCTAATATTTCTCAGGCCAATATCGCTGCAATAATATTTAGCTGGATAGTCAAAATAACATTTGCCTTTTATATCGTATCTTTCGGCTTTAGAAAACAAAAAGCTATCTGTTAGGTACCCTAAATATGCACTAATTGTTTCAGAATTAGTGTTTAGGCCTTTTTTGCTGTTTACCGTTCTAGCTATTTTGCTTGCATTGGTAAGTGAGCCGATAGATGAGCAAAGACTACTCGTTAATTCACGCAGTACATTAGGTAGCCGTATATCATAGCGTTCTTCAATATCTTTGAAATAAATTTCTTCAAGCTCATTAAGATATGCATATTTCGCTTCATCACTAGACAAATGTAAAATATACGGCATGCCGCCATACATCATATATTCATCATAAGCTGTGTATTTATCCAGGCCAGAACATTGTACATACTCTTTGAACGATAGAGGGAAAATGTGTAAAGTATCGCCTCTACCTCGAAACTCAGTTAAAACATCTTTAGATAAAAGTTTGGAATTGCTACCTGTAACATATACATCGACATTTTTCAGAGCCAAAAAGCCGTTAAGTACGCTATACAACTTAATCGGTTCATTGTGATTCTTCAATTCTGCTTGTGAGATAGCAAACTGTATTTCATCTAAAAGTAAATAATATTGCTCGTTGGGATCTTTACACACCGCACGTACATATTCAGATAGTTTATAGGGATCTAAAAATTCCCTATTCACATCAATATCCAAAGCAATGGATACTATATTGTCTGGTTTCACGCCTGTGGCAAGCAAATGGTTTCTAAACAGTTCAAACAATACGGTACTCTTACCGCAGCGCCGCATACCAGTAATAACTTTAATTCTGCCATTCCACTTTTTGCGTATAAGTGCATTAACATATTTGTCTCTGTTAAAAAGCATCTGTAACTCCCCGAAAGCTAGCGTAGCATCTACTGAATTCAAGTTAAATTATAGCATGCTAACCGAAAGTTTCCTATAATATAGGAAAAGTTCCGATTAGAGTTTTTAATTGGATATTTTACATAAGTTAATGCTAAAATAGTTCAAATACCTTATGGCCTAAATTTGAGCTTTAGGTAAGAGAAAGGATAACTCGAAGCATGCAATCTATCATCGGTAAAAACTATGTTGATCACCCTATTTTTGCTGACTTGCGCGCCCTCCTCAAATCTTGCAGCCAACGTTATGCTGAACATGATGCTTACGTCTATCGTTTGCAATCTAAAGGGCCATCTGTACACAAAACTTATCAACAATTTTGGGATGATATTCAGGCCTTAGGCACGGGATTTTTATTAAGTAATTTGGTTAGTTTGCCTGATAAGTTCCAAACACAATCAATTGCTACACCTGCGATTAAGCCTGCTAATTACGGCCAAGCTGGCTCTTGCTGTGACTTAGATACCAAACGGCATAGAATAGCTGTCATTGGTGAAAACTCCTACCCTTGGATTGTGCAACACAATGCAAACTTATTTGGGTTGGGCATTTCTGTACCTTTGGACAAGCAATTATCCTTAGAAGAATTGAAAGCACTTTTACAACGCGCCAATGTCGATATAATCTGCTTTGATGCTAAGCATTATCCAATGATTGCCGAAATTAGAGCAAGCTTACCTAATTTGAAGCATTTTGTCGTTTTGGATGACAGCAACCTAGCCCATAAGCTTAAAGCTGAGGATGCTTCTTTCGAAGATTTCAATGAACTCATGGAAATGGGTCATGCAGCAATTAAAGCTGGTGACAAGCGCTTTTCAGAGATATACATTGATCCTGATCTGCCTGCATCGCTTATTTTCACTTCTGGCACTTCTGCCCAATCTAAAGGCGTTCTCCTCAGTCACCGTAACATTGCTTTCAATGCAAGTCAGGCTGCTAGATTGCTCGATATTAAAGAAGGAACACGGGCTCTCTCGCTCTTACCTTTACACCATACTTTCGAAAACACATGCGGTTTGTATGGTTTGTGGAACTACGGTATTTCTACGCATATCAACGATAATTTGCGCTATGTTGCTTATAATCTGCAAGATTGGAAGATTCAATTCATCCTCTGTGTGCCTGCGATTGTTGAAGCTCTCTACAAACAAATTTGGCGCACAATTAAGAAGCAAAAACGACAACGTCAGTTTGAATTAGCCCGCATGGCTAGCCACAGTATGCTGAAAATCGGCATCGATAATCGCCGGCAAATTTTCAAGCAGGTACTGGATCAATTAGGTGATTTACGCTGGATGGTTGTCGGTGCAGCTGCCTTAGATCCAACTATCGCCTCATTCTTCAACGATATTGGTATTGAACTTTGGACAGGTTACGGCTTAACAGAATCATCTCCGCTCATTTCTTGCAATAATCAAGAGTTGAACATGATTAGCTCGGTTGGTGTCGTTTGCCCAGATTTGGAGTTAAAGATAGATTCAGCTGAACAGCCAAGTCACTACGAAAATACAGCTGACAATAGCGGTTTGAACAAGTTTAACTTGTTCCGTTTCTTTTATCCAAATACAGAACCTGTCAAAGGTGAAATTTGCGTAAGAGGCAAAAACGTTATGCTCGGCTATTTTGAAAATAGTAAAGAGACTAAAGAAGCTATTGATAGCGAGGGCTGGTTACATACTGGTGATGTTGGCTACTTGAATGAGCAAGGCTGTCTGTATATTACAGGCCGTATGAAGTCGATGATTGTCTTAACAAACGGTAAGAAAGTTTTCCCGGAGGAGATTGAAGCCAAACTGTGTCATATCCCAGGTGTAAAAAATGCACTCTGTTGGGGTGAAGCTAACAGTCGTGAGCAAATTGACGTGATCTGTAAGTTACATCTTAGTCCTGAGGCTTTGCCAGCTACATGTACAAGCGGCGAACTTGATCCGAACACAAAATTAAATCACGCTGCAGTTAGTCAGTATCTGTTAGGTGAAATAGATAAGTTAAATACGCAATTAGCCGTCTACAAGTATATTCGCTATTGTGTTTTCACTTTGGATGACTTCATGATGACAACTACACTCAAAATTAAACGCGCTAAGGAAATTGAGCGTACACATAACGCATTAAAGACTTTGAATTGCACGTTTAAAGAAATGCACGGTAAATATTTAGGCTCTAATGATGCAAAATAAGGCAAGAACTTATGATCTAGCTGTAATTGGAGCTGGAGCTTCCGGCTTGTTCACGTGTGCCTTAATTGAACTTATTTGTGCTGGCAAATTAGAACAGGCGCTTGAAAGAGCTTATGTTGAGGCTGATTTGTTAAAAGCTTGGCAACCGGTGCTTGCAAAAGCTAGCTTTTATCAAGATTTAAGCATTGTCCTCATTGAAGGACAAGCTAAAGCCGGGAAAAAGCTGTGTTTAACCGGCGGTGGGCGCTGCAACCTTGCAAGTAACTTAAGTGGTTTAGAGCTTCTTAAACAATATCATGAAGCTTTTAACTTTTTAAGGCCAACTTGGTCTTATTTTAGCCCTAATCTCTTGCGTTCTTTGCTATTTAGTATGGGCATCAGCACTTATTGGGATGAAAAAGGCCGCCTCTACCCTGTATCTAATTCAGCGAAAAGTGTACGGGATCAGCTGTTAGCTTATGCTTCTCAAAATCCAAATTTGGCTATTGTTTATCAGACGCAAATTCAAGCTATCAAGCCTTTGGCTGAGGCTAATTCTATAACTAATGAACCAAATGCTTTTCGTTTGAAAAGTGCTAATAACGAGTTCGTTGCTAAACGAGTTATCCTCGCAAGTGGCGGCTTCAGCGTACCTAACACAGGTTCTAATGGGGAATTAGCGAATGCTTTAGCTAAATTAGCTGATTTCAACTGTACTTTGGTAGAGCCGAAAGCTGCTTTAGCGCCCCTCATTTGGCAGGGGCAAGCTAAGTTTCCCCTCTCTAATCTAGCTGGCATCAGTCTGCACGATGTAAAATTAACGCTACAAGTTAAAGCTACAACTGAAGCTAAGCGCCAATATTTACGCCGGTTTGGGCGTGAGTTAGTGCATGCAAGTAGCGGTGATCTTCTCATCACTAAGCAAGGTTTATCTGGGCCTGTGGCTTTGAATATCTCACGTTTTTTCACAGCTCAGCTTGCAAATGAATTGACAGTTGAGTTTTTGTCGGAAGCTAATTTAGCTAGCTTAAAGCAAGCTACTAATGAGAAGCTAAAAGCAAAAAGTGCTGAAACTTTGGCTAAAGTCTGGCAGCAAGTTTGTCCTTTGCCTGCCCGTCTGTTGGATTATCTCTGGACGGCAGCGCCTAATTATCCTAAACGTAGCTTAAAAGTTTTTACAGAAACAGATTTGGCGGAAGCTTATAAGATTTTCACTTGGTCGTGTAATAATTTCGTTGTAGCGCCCTTACAGAAAGCCACGGCTACTTGTGGCGGAATAGCTTTAACTGAGCTTGATCCTAAGTCTTTGGCATTAAAAGCGATGCCAAATTGTTATGTCGTGGGTGAGCTTATGAATGTCGATGCTAATTGTGGCGGGTTCAATCTGCTACACGCTTTTGCAAGTAGTAGTTTGGTTGTGCGTGCTCTAGTTTAGCGTTCTTAGGTTAGGCGTTCTTTGCAACGCAAGCAGTTGCGTATCAATTTGCGTTTCAGTTTGCAACGCAAATTAAAGAGCGTTGCAGGACGAGAATTTAAGGCGCTGACTAGACAAAAAGGCTGCATATCACACCTTGGCAGCCTCGCTTTTCAGCTAAATCTTTGCTGAGTGCCATAGCACATACCCGTGGATTAGCTTATACAAGCTATAAACAATAAACCTTGTCGAACAATTCCTTGTATACATCTGAGCGATTATGGCTGATCAAGACCAAGGTTCTGTCTGTTTGCAACAAAAGATGGGTTAATTCCTGTTCACTGGCAGCATCGACATTGGCAAATATCTCATCTAGCAAAAGAATTTCCTTAGGTGAATTAAGAGCCCGAGCCAGGGCAACTCTAGCTTGCTGACCTTGACTTAGATTGCGACCGTTAAAGTCAACTTGTTTGTCGCTAAACGCTTTTACAACATCCTTTGCCATTTCTGACACAGCCTTATCTGAGCTTATTGCCACATTTTCTAAGACGCTAGCCTTAAAAGCTTTAGAATTAGCGCCATAATAAATAAGCTGACTAGTATCTACCTGCGCCAGATCTAAACCATCTAGGAAAAACATTTTCTTTGGGCGTGGCAACTCACCAGCCAACAATTTTAATAACGTGGATTTGCCCGAAGCATTATCACCCAGCAAAAGATATTTCTTGCCTTTCTCTATCGTTAAACTGATATGCGGTAATTGGAAACTACCAATTTGATAATCTAAGTTACGCACTTCAAGCTGCTTGAAATCAACCGCTTCTAAGCTCTTTTTAGGTTCATCTACAAAGAATTTATCTAACTTGCTTATTAAATGTTTAGACGAGCGAATGTTGATAATCTGATAAATAATATCCCGCGTCGGAATAGCAACTAAATCGACAAAGGCCAACATTGCAATTAGTGAAGATAAGGCAAGCTGCGTACTCGCCACTAAAAACAGGCCCAAAGCAAAAGTAACGATATTAATTAAGTATAAAGTAGATGCAGAAAAAATATTGCTCAGTGCCATGCAATCTACTAAGGAACGTTGCTCTTTCTCGAATGCGAAATTATAGTTGGCAAATATCTGGCTAAATTTCGGGCAACTGTTTACATCATAAACTTCATGCGCAGCTAACAAATCATTCAGCGCATCTATAAAATAAGCTTCGGCTTGACTGAACTCACGTCGCCTAACGCTTAATCGGTCGCCAAGTAACTGTGGCAAAAGTAATGCCAACAAACAAGCTAGAATCAGCGCCAATGCCAACAATAAATTCAGATAAATCATATATGACAAGTAAATGGCTAAAGAAATCAAACTAACTGCTAACTGGACATAACACAAAATATAATTAACGTAAATGTTCTCCAAGTCGTTGGTCAAAGCGTTAATATAATGACCAGCTTGCTGCTGATTAAACACAGCATGGGGCAAACATAAAATCTTCTTAAATAAGTGAGTTCGCACATCTAAGCCGTAAACTTGTTGTAGTTTGTTGAAGCTAATTTTTTTGGCATATTCAGCCAGCAAAAACATGGCAATTGCCATAACATAAACACAAGAATAAATAACTGCTTGCTTAATGCTTAAGCGGGCATAGCTGTCTAAGACAATTTTGGTCATATAGGGAACAATTGATATGCATGCAACACTTAAACCTGTCGAAAGTAAAACAGCAAATATAACTCGCCGATAGCGCCAAAAACATTGCCTAAAATTCATAATTTCCCTCTTTCTATATACTTTACTTATACATGGTTGGCTTATTCAGCTGAGCTTACCCTTATTCATCTTTCAATTCTGAAGCTAAATAGGCATCGCTCATACAGTGCATATCGCTTACCCCTTTACTCATAAGTTGATACAAAACAGAATGATAAAAAATAAAGAGTGCCTTTTCTAACGACAAGCCATTTTGTTTGGCAAAGAGCTCTATCACACGGGCATACTTTTTTTGCAATAAAATGGGATTTGCTCTCATAACTCAATACTCCCCTTAAATCTTAAAAAAGCAATTGCCTCTTTTGTTCTAAATGCAAATTGCAAATTTGGTTTTTCATACTGCAAGCTTTTAATAGCCTCTATTTTATTAATTAGTTTAGCAATATAAAGTTCAATTGTATTAAATACTTTATCATTTGCAACGCCACCAATTACCAAATCATAATTCGTGGTATTTTTTCCTTGGCGACAATTGATAATAAAGTTCAACCAAGCTTCTGAATACGTTGTAAAATTCAACACATTCAACTGGTGATATGCAAGTTCATTAAATTCATAACAATACAATGACTTTCTCACCACGAGCCTTGAACTTTCTACTCCACTTTTCAGCTTGCTCGTAAATTGGTGTTGTATAAAAGCCACGACCAAAATCAAGATTGGACCTCGAATGTTCCAAATCAGGCTTTTCGACTTTAACAAATGAGCCATGATAAAGTATCATAACTTAACACCCTTTTTCTGCATAACGTCTATTATATCTTCTACTATATACTCCTTAGATTGCGTGTGTAAAACCTCATATTCTGAAATTATATACGTATTTAATATATCAGCCTGCTCGGTTAAAGCAACATATACCTTAGCAGCATTTACTTTTAACTTAGCAGCCACGCTTTCAATACAAAATATCGCAAACTCTAATTGTTCACTACGCATAAATTCACTTACCCTTTAAACAACTTAGCCACAATATAATCGCCCAAATGTGGGAAGAAATGATACACCGCGTCTGCTAATTGCAAACTGAATGGCAGATTAATCTCACGCTTAGAAGTGCCAATTGCTTTGACAATTTTCCTAGCCACGGCTATCGGTTGTACAAGAAAAGGCTTAATCGGTTGCAAATAACCGCCTGATTTATCCGCGCGCTCGAAGAACGCTGTTGCAACAGGCCCTGGATTCACCGTTGTTATATGAATATCTGTCTTATATAGCTCCAAACGCAAAACATTCATGTACGACAAAATAGCGCTCTTGCTAGCTGAATAGCTAGCTGCCTCTGGGGTAGGCAATTTAGCATCTTGCGAAGCTATTGTGATGATATGCCCTTTGTTCTGTTGAAGCATCTTTCTAATTACAGTATGTGTCAAAGCAAGCGTGGCAAAGAAATTAACCTGAAACATAGTTTGTATTTCAACTTCACTTAATTCAAGGAAAGGGCGCATCAAGCCATAGCCTGCACAGTTAATCAGAGCTTCTATGTCTGTCTCTTGTTCTAATCTAGCTAACACACTATCAACGTCAGCTTTTTTGGCAAAGTCTGCAACAATGAACTCACTATTCTCGCCGCACATATGAGCCACTTCTTCTAGGCGCTCAACATTTCGGCCAAGTAAGATCGTCCTAGCGCCAGCTTGGGCACACAACAAGGCCACTTCCTTGCCAATGCCTGAGCTTGCGCCTGTAATTACAATTGTTTGCCCTGCCAAATTCCGAGTCAAGTTAAAGCTGACCATATGCGCTCCCCCCCATTTACTTAAGAAATTGCGTTAAAGGTTATACCACTTAATCTCATTAGCAGCTAATTCAAGCTCAAACTTGCTGCCATCGCCCCGATAAACAGTTGTGCTTTGTGGCTCATAGGTATTATTCACGACACAATATTTGCCATTTTCAACATAGGCATGTACTTCCACATTGTAATTCGTGCTGAACCATTTGTGTAAGTCGTTTTCGGCCTGACAAGCCCACAAAATTGCCCGGTACAATAGACGATTGTTCGCAAAGCTGTAAGGTAAGCTACTTATATACACGCTACGGCCATGACCATATTCGTTGACTGCTAACTGCACAGATTTTGCTTGCATAGCCAAAATCTTGGTATCAGGATAAGCAAAAATATCCAACTTGCCACGGCCAAAATCAAGCTCTTTTAGCTGATCTTCTAAGATAAAATGCTCACTTAAAACTGTCTGATTATATTTGTCATAGTTCAAAGTTAAGCCCGTTTCTTCCTCGACACCTAAGACGCTACCTAATTGGAAATAGCGGCCCTGGTACTGATGCGCTGTTGGTTCGCCTATGCCAATGAAAGCGCCACCATTTGCGACAAACTCACGCAAAATCGCCCCAATTTCTGGTGTTTCCCAGATTTTGCCACCTGTATGGGCTGTATCAGCATCACCCACGTTAATTACAAGGTCGATTGATTTCAACAAGTTAGGATCTGCCAGAATATCGTTAAAGCTGATGAAGTTGACGTCAAACGGCGCGCCAGCTAAAGCCTCGATCACGCCGGCATAGCCATAGTTTTTGTCATGATAAATTGCATGATGTACCATGTGACAACCCCAAGCTCGCATCTTGCCCCAGCTATTTAGCACAGCCACACGCTTAAACGTGAAAGGTGTACAGTTTTTGACATTGGCGCTAAGCTCACGAAATTCTTCGCAAACATCAGCAATATAATCAATGAAATCAGGATGTTCATAAGCCAATTTGATATAGCCGCCGTAGCCGATACGGTCAATTGGCTTACGCAAGATAGCTCGTCTAGCTGTTACCCAATTCACTTTGGCCTCTTTGACCGGGTCAGAGCCAAGATAGAAGCTATCTGGGAAAAAGTAAGGTAAGAAACGGCCCTCTGTGTACTTCAAGCCTGGTATATCAGAAATTAAGCGCAAGGTGCTACCATTGCCGACACTGCCAACCACTGCATCAACACCAGCTGTCTGGAATTGTGGCATAAACGGCTCGCAACCGATGAAATGGTCGCCTAAGAACATCATGGCTTCTTTGCCATAGCTATGCACAATGTCCGTCATTTCTTTCATTAAAGCAGCTACTTCTTCCCTTTGGAAAGCCATGAAATCAAGATACTGTTTGGACGGCACGCGATATTGGTTGTTGTAGTAACCTTGATCGACAATATACTCGGCTCTGAACTTGTAGCCAACTTTTTGCTCAAATTTCTCTAAAATATAAGGGCTAACAGAGAAAGAATAGCCGTACCAATCAACATATTTTTCCCGTCTAAGTTCATCAAAGACTAGGGTAAAAAGATGGAAGAAAGTCGTAAAGCGCACAACTTGTACATACGGGTGTTTCTCTAAGTAATTACGCAAACGCTCCAACGTAAAAGCATGGGTCTTAGGCTGTCTAACATCAAATGGTATCTGATGTTCAACATTCTGCCAACTGTTGACCACGGCATTGTACATGTGGACTGGATCCCAAATGAGATAGGCTAAGAAGCTGACGCTGTATTCGTGGTAGAGCTTGCAATCTGTGATAATAACGCTTTTGGTTTTGGCCTCGTACTGCCATTTATCGGCTGCTACTAAATCGCCAGTTGAGCGGTCGATAACTTCCCACCAGCGTTTAATATCATCATGGTCATTAACTTCTAACAAATCAGGGCTTAAGCCTGTCATAAGCGGAATACTAAGCTCGTTAGAGGTTGCCAAAGTAAACTTCGTCACGATATAGCACTGTTGACGCTCGTCTAAATTCGCTTTTGCCCATTGATTGTCCTTACGGGTTGTGTAATAAGTAGCATAAATTTTGGCGCCTATATTCTTCAATTCATCTGGAAATTCTGTGCCATCACAATCGCGAATTGCATCTGCGCCTAATCGCTTATATACATCTAAAGTTTCTTTGACAGCGTCTAAATCTGTCGGTATCGTCACTAAGCCTCTTTGCTGCATCTTTAACTTGCCTCCACTAATCCCCATTGGCTGTATTTTGTTAATATAACAAAATTTGCTCTGCATTTCTATGGCAAATTTAATCTATTTTCAACAAAAAACAGCTCTAGGTTGGCTGTCAACGCATCACCTAAAGCTGTTCTCTACTGCTTGTCTAACTAAAAATAGATGGGCTAGTTTGGTGCCACTGGAACCGTCGCGGCCGTTTCAGACTTTTGGAGCGGTTCAGTCTTTTGAGGCCGTTTTAGCTGGTTCAGCATTTGAAGTTGCTACTTTGCTTTGGCCCTGGCTGACTTTGGAGAAGAGCAAAATCGCAGCGATGATAATCACAATGCCCGTAATTTCTGCCACGGTAAAGCATTTGCCAAAAATAAAGATAGAAAATACAGATACGAGAAGTGGCTCTAAAGCGGTAAACAAGCTCGCCATGCTAGAGGGTATGTACATCGTACTTTGCAAGTAAGCTAAGAAAGCTACAGCCGTACCAAAGGTAATAGTCACGAACAAATAAGCAAAGAGTTTGCCATCTAAAGGCACGTTCAAGCTATACAGCGGGCTCACGAACTGAAAGGCCGCACCTGCAATTAGCATGCCAAAGCCGACAACTGGTGCTGCGCCATAGCGCACGATTAAAGGTTGAGGCAACAAGGTGTAAAGCACTACGCCAAGAGCGCAAGCTAAGCCGAAGAACAAGGCGGTACTTGAGACATTCAAACGGCTAAAGTGGCCATCTGTTACAAGCAGAACGACGCCAAAAATAGCAGCCAAGATTAAACTTAAATCAAGCAATCTTAACTGCTTATAACCGCGAATCAATTCATAAACATACAACATAACTGGAGCTGTAAACTGAATAATGGTGGCAAGTGAAGCGGTGCTACATTCAATCGTCTTGAAGAATGTGTACTGCACAAAGCCCATACCGAGGAAAGCAAAGCAAACTAAACGTGTGATGGCAAATTTGTTTCGGAAAACAGCCAAGACATCATCATGTTTAAGCCAACTGTAAACTAAAATACACAATCCTCCGAGCATCATACGGCAACTGACCAACCATTCGGCACTGATGCCGTAATCTAAGATCAGCTGCGCCATAACGCCAGAAAAGCCCCATAAACCGCCACCAAAAGCTGCTAGGAGCATGCCTTTTGTTTTTGTATTATTTGTCATATATCTATCTGTCAAATCTCTAACTTTCTACAAGATCCGCGCGTTATTCTAGCACATGTAGATAAAATTGTTTACCATTTAATGGCGATTAATTTGTCCGATTTGGCAAAATCTAAAAACGCAAGTAGAGAAAAGTCTGGGAATCAGAATATTAAACTAGGCTATGTAAGCTGAATATCAAGGTTTAATGAAAAAATCTTCCATTGTTAAAACGAGCATAAATATCTAAGTCATGAACGCATAATTTTTCAAAGATGAACCTAAATGTTTGTAAATATTGATCATGAATTGTTTCTATCAGTCTTTTTATAGCCTGTTGGTGTCAGCATATGTGCCACCGATTAGCTAAATATACTCGAAATAAAGCCAAAGCATCAAATGGATCCCAAAGTTCCAATACCTTTGGTTATTCAGTTAAGCCTACTTGATATTCAGAAGTATAATCCTAGGAAATCCGGGAACTCGCCTATACTCCCTCTTCCAAGAGAAAAGTAGGCAAGTATTTGTGAATAATTCCAGCTTGTGAAAAATCAATCTGATCCATGGACAAAACATATTTAGGATAATTATCATTAACAGCATTATAGACGCCGAATTCTCGCTTACGAGTCTCTTCGCTAGCCAACAAATAGGATACTTGGTAATACTCAGTTTTACCCTGTTTAGTCGCAATGAAGTCTATTTCTCTCTCATTCACCCGCCCTACTTGCACTTGAAATCCACGCGATAAAAGCTCGATATAGACGATATTTTCTAAAACATGTTCGATATTAGTAAAATTCGAAAAGCCAGCTGCCTGTCTGAATCCGTGGTCGGTAAGATAGTATCTTTCATCGACTGACAATAACTTTTTGCCAATGCGATCATAACGAGGCACTTTTTTCAAAAGATAAGATTCCTGACAAAAACTTAAGTAATTTAGAATCGTATCGACTGAGACTTTACGCCCTTCACTTGCAAAATATTTACGCAAACTATTGGCTGAAAAGGTCTGACCAATGTTTTCCAAGCAAAAAAGCAAAATGCGGTTAAACAAATCGACATCACGAATCGCATTATATTCAAGCACATCCTTAACAACAACGGTGTTGTAGATGTCATTCAAATATTTGAAGCTCGCTTCTGCTTCCCCATTAAAATAATGAAGTGAAGGCATACCGCCTATCTTCACATACAATTGAAACAGCTCTTGAACGCTTAAATTCAAGACTTGATACAGCTCGACAAATTCGCTAAAAGTAAAAGGCAGAATTTCAAAGTTGACGTAACGTCCAGCCAGCAAGGTGGCAAGGTCGCTAGATAACAAACTTGCGTTGGAGCCAGTGATGTAGATGTCGCAATCATAATCGACTCTCAAGGCATTGATGACGCGTTCCCAGTGTGTGACTAACTGAATTTCATCAAAGAAAAAATATATTTTCCCTTGGACTTGCTTTGTCCTCTCTTGGATTAATTGGTGTAAGTCTAAATCAGTTTGGACAGATAAGTATTGGCCAGATTCTAAATTGACATGAATAATATTCGTTTTAGGAATTTCTATCAGTAATTCAGACTGAATCATTTCCAGCAAGGTGGACTTACCCACTCTACGCATACCTGTGAACACTTTCACAACTGGTTTGCCAATGAAAGGGGAAACTTGATTGAAATATTTTTTGCGCAAGATATAGGCCATAACTGTATCTCCTTTCGATTATAATCTATAAGTTTTATATACGCTCTATGCATTTCTATTATAATCGAAACAATATGCAATTTCTTGATTTTTATCGGCTATAGTCGAAGCGCAACACAACTTTTTCGCTATTTGTCGACTATAATTGAAAGAAAATACTAAGCGGATAACGCCTTTAACAAACTATTTTCTCCCCATTTGCGGCAATCTATCTTCGATTATTTATGTATTCATTTCTCACTTTATCGGCAATACCAGAGCTTAAAACGTCCTTGATTATCTCTTTGTGGGGGAACTCAATTTGGCTAATTTCCTTACCATATTCAATGATCTTGCCAGTAGCATTATAAGTTGCATATTTGGCTATTTTGCCCGTTTTGATAAACTCAACAAAATCAGCTTGCACATTTTTGACGTTCTTCTCATCCTCATCGCTTATAGCTGTATTCAACTTGTCCATGTTAGCAAAAAGTATACTAACTCAGCGCCATGATAGGCACCTGGTTTTCTATAATCTATATTGGGCGCATAATTCAGTCTATAGCCATAAACTTCTGACTTCGCGCTCGGCTTTCGCATAAGGTATACTCAGTATGGATAATATATTCAGATTATCGGACGATTTTCCAGTAATGTCACAATAAAATTTGCCTATTTCTGTTTCTATCAGTTCCATTTTGACCTCAAATAATTCTTCTCTAAGCTTAAGCGCTGCACCCAGCTAGTTAATCCTTGGCATCTACACTAATATAAAAGTTACGACACATACGTGCTACTTTGATATATAGCATGGCGTGCTTTTTAATTCGTATAGCTAGTATAACCCATAGCTTGAGCGCATGAAGTAGAGAAGATACGCTTTTACGAGTTAAGTTGTTATTAGCTCACTCTGAACCTACTCCAAACCTCTAACAGAATAAATAGAATGGATCAGTCGTTTTCTGCTTGACATGTATACCGTTTGTATCAGGATCATCTTGAAAGGAGCTGATATTATGGCTAAAAGTCCTACGCAAATTCGCATTGATTCCCGAACCAAACAAAAAGCAATTTCGCTCTTCAACGAACTAGGCATTGATATGTCCAGTGCTGTGAACATCTTCCTTCGTCAGTGCATTTTACATGGTGGTTTACCTTTTAATGTAGAACTACCGAAGTTTAATGCCGAAACGTTGGCTGCAATAGAAGAAGGCAGAAGAATTTCCAGGGATCCTGACACGCACGCTTATACTTCTGTGGAAGAACTAAAGCAAGCTCTGTTGTCTGACTGATGTACAAGCTCAAGTTCACTAATGCTTATAAGAAAAGTTATAAGCGTATGTTCAAACGATACAGGTAGCCACGCAAACCTATTCAACATGTAAATGGCCATTCTAAGAGAATGGTCATTTTATATTTCAATAAATTATCGATATTTTCGCCCAACTTCTCGACCAAATCAAGCATTTTTCTGCAAAACGACAAGGTCTTTGCTACTCAATGATTTGTTTTCAATATAGCCTAAACGGCGGTATTGGTTGACAATTTCCTTGGTCTGTTTGCCATTTCGGAAAGCAACGACCAAATCAATCTTTCGATCTGCTTTTTTGTCACAATGATAGCCTAGGTCATATAGCTCGCTTATATCGGCTAAGTCTGTTGTAAGGAAAGTGTCAGCAATAACTACTTTGTTTCGAGGAATGGCGGCTAATTTTGCATGCAAGCTTTGGTAATAATCTAGTTTCTCGTGATAGCTTCGCCAGGAATAGCTAATTTCACGCAATAAGCCAGATGTAAATATTAAGGCACAGCAAACGGCTACAGCAATTAAGCTATTTGTGAATGTTTTTAGGAAGCGCTTTTTATTGCTAGAATTAGTTATTTTGGTCTGCCAGTTGGCCAAACTAAGTGCTGTCAAATAAATGAGTAAAGCACTTGAACCATAGTTATATTGAAAAATTAAGCTATGCTGAAACGAATAATTACTCAGCAAGTTCATCACAACAAGTGGCCCAAATAAAAGATAATTAAACCAGTGCTTTTGCCATAAAGGTATTCCGCCTAGGGCCAAGAGAATGGTCAGCAAATAGCGCAATTTGTCAGGCGTAAAAATCTGCTTCAAAATAAAGACAGGGTGTAAGATAAAATTAAAAGCAATCGCAATTAAGCCTTTTTGCCCTGGTAAAAGCAAGTTATCGAAGCGATTGACCATCGCCCCGCGCCCCACATGATTAAGGTAATAGACTACCAAGGCGAAATAAACTAACGGCACTATAACTTGCCACACAAAGTAAAATTTATCCTGCTTAAAATATAAGCGCACGCTCGTTTGGCTTCGTTCATACCAAGTTTTCGCTCCTTCCTTAGCCTGCTGATAATAACTCGCTATACACTTGCAAGCAAAATACACCCCAAGGCAGCAAACATAGAGCATGGCATCTTCTTTGATGGCCAAAGTCAGGCAGGTAAACAAGGCTACTTTGAGTTTGTTGCCCTGCCAATTAGCTAGAATCAAGCTAAATAAGCAAACTGGCAAAAAGCAATTTTCATGTAAGTCATAGAAATTGGAGCCTGTGATAGCCGGTGCATAAACATAGAGAAGATATATTGTGTAGCGCCAATTAGCGCTTAATTTCAGCTCATTTTGCAAAAGTTTGCTTAACGGCACTAGAGCTAACAAAACCGTAGCTGTCTGCAAAATCTGTAAGCAATAAGCTGTCGGCCAGATCCAGAAAAAGGGCAAAAACAGGTAGTAAATGGGCGACATATGCACGTTAAAATGGCTTAATAGCATGTCACGCTCCAAAGTCGTAAGTGCTAGTCCAACTCTGCGCATGTAATGAAACATCTGCACAAATAGGCCCATATCGTAAGTTGGGGTACTCAAAGCAGCCACCCTGGCGCACATGAAAGCCGATAAAGTAATAAAATGAATGGCTATAAAGCAAAATACAAGCTGACGCCATGTACCTGGATAATTAAAAGGCAGACGACGTCTGCCTTTGTTCGGCAAATAAAAATTTTGTTCCATCATTAAAAGCCTGCCAAATAGCCCCAATCTTTGATAAAAATACGATTATCCACCGAGCGATTCAAATCTTCCAACATGCCTGTAACTTGGCTCTCTAACGTGTCAATGAAGTGTACGATAGCACAAGCTACTGTCTCAGGGCGATCGCCATAATCGCCATGGTGGCCGATAATAATCGCCTGCATCTGACGATAGAACTTTTCATCATAGTTCGCCATGATTAAGTCTTTTTTCATCGCTAAGTACTCTAGGCCACGGGCGCGATGGTTACTGTACCAGTATTCAGACATGGAAAGTTCATCATACTCCCAGACTTTGCCTACATCGTGCAAAGTTACGCCCAAGGCTAACAAATCAGCCTGAGCTTGCAAATTAGGATGCTGCGTCAAAATGGTAGCTAAGATTTCCAACATCTTGAACGAGTGATGCGCTAAGCCACGCACTTGGTTATCGTGATGGCTGACAGCAGCGCCTTCAACGAAGAATCTGCCGTCTAATTCTGGCGCATTCAATAATTCATCTAGCAATTTAATCGCCTTGTCACTCACGCCAGCTGCCTGAGCAGCTTTGTAAGCACGAGCTTGCAAGTTATCAATCAGTTCTTTGGGTAAAGCGGCCAAAAAGTCGCTACTCTTCACAGTTTTGTCTGACGAAACATTGATCTTGCGTACAGTCAAATAGCTGCCATTAAATTCAGAGCCTTCGACTTCCACTTCGTAGATGCCAACGCCATGGTTGAGCACAGTCTTAAAAGTTCTTTCTTCCCAAATTTTAAATTCAACGCTGTCTGAACCATTCACGAACTTGCCGACCATAAAGTCATTGCGTTTGCCCTGTCTGACCTGCGGCATGCTGTTCACATAGACTAAGCCAGCTGAAACGCGACCTAATTCTAAGGCTTTTTGTAAATCTAAAATTTTAGCCATTATTCCTCCCGATAAGCGTGATAGCGTTTTTTCGTTTCTGAAATTAGCATTGGTAAACTATCAGCTATTTCACTAACAAGCTTGAACTGCGTCTTGGCACGCACTAAATTATGTTCTAAGTAAGCTGTCTTGAAATAAATATCGCCATTTAAGTAATCTGTCAAGAAGCGCACACCTGTTTCTAGTGGCAAAATCAAAGCGCCATGCGCCAAGGAAACAGCTTCTGCCTCTGTTAGGCTCTTAGCACAACTAGTCAAGAAGCCATCTAAGAAAGCGAAATACATTTTAGGTAGGAAATGAACCTTGCTAAGGTCTTTTTCATCTTCCAACGCGCTGGTAGCACCTGTTCGAATGGCATCACCAAAATCAAATGCCACTAGGCCCGGCATAACTGTATCCAGGTCAACTACGCACAAAACTTCTTTGCGCGTACGATCGAACAAGACATTGTTCAATTTGGTATCATTGTGCGTAACTTTGAGTGGCAAATTGCCCTTTTCAAGTTCAGTCATCAAATAAGCTGCCTCTTCTTTGAATGTTTCAGCTTGTTTGAGCAAAGCTTGTACCTCTTGTTCATGTAAGCGCTGTTTAGGATCTTTCTGACAAGCTTGTTCTAATTGTATATAACGGTTACGGGTGTCATGGAACTTAACTATAGTTTCGCTTAATTGCTCAGCTGGGAATTTAGCCAAATCAGTCTGGAAGCTACCGAATGCCTCGCCTACAGTCTTAAATTGCTCAGCACTTTCCAAAACTTCATAGGACATACTGTTCTTGATGAACTCATACATGCGCCAAACAGCCCCCTCAGCATCGACATAATAGAGCTTGGCTTGGCTGGTAGGCAACAAGGTAAGTGTAGTGCGACTGACATCCTGACCTCGTTCTTTGGCTTTGGCTTTTAGAACAGGCAAAATCAAGGCGATATTGTTCATAACCTCGATGGCTTTAGGGAAAACAACTGGATTGATGCGTTGGAAAATATAGTTTGTATTAGCGCCATTTAATTCAGTTTCAACTAAATATGTATCGTTGATATGTCCGTTGCCATAGCCTGGTACAAAGTTCACAAGTTCACCAGGTACTTCAAATTCGTCCAAAATTGCGTAAGCCAGCTTGTCTCGATCAGCTAACTTGTTAAGATCCACGTTCATACACATAACCTCGTTTCGTGTTTGCTCCATTATAGCGTGAAATGGCAAGCTAGCCAAAATATTAAAGCATAAAAGCGGGGTGTAAGGCATGGACGCAAGGAAACTCGCTAAGAGGCGTAGTTAAGCCAACTAAAAATTGCATAGTTCGCGTTTGTTGTTTACGTTGTCGTTCGTGTTTGGATTGGTGTTGATGTTTGTGCTGCCGTTCGTGCTTACATTGGTGTTGCCGTATTAAATTCAGAAAAAAAGACTCAAAGCAGAGCAATTGCCTTGAGTCTAATTAAACGGAGAAGAAGGGATTCGAACCCTTGCTGGAGTTACCCCCCACTAACGATTTAGCAAACCGTCCCCTTCAGCCTCTTGGGTACTTCTCCACAAGAACGGAGAGAGTGGGATTCGAACCCACGATAGGTTGCCCTACGCCGGTTTTCAAGACCGGTGCCTTCAACCGCTCGACCATCTCTCCAAGCCGAAATTGAATAAGCATTAAGATTATACAAAACTTTTGAAGTAAAGTCAAATTTTCAACGTACATCACATAAAATGCCCGCGCAATGAAACGCGAAAATCACAAAAATCTCCCGCCAAATTTCTTAAACGGGCCAAGAGAGTATGTTATCTTTTTAATTGGCAAATACAAAAGAAAGGATACTCTCTATATGGAAAGGATATCACAGGATAGCGTAATCTAAGTTGGTGTAAAAAAGGAAAGCCAAGATGACCCTTTCAGTTATAATAAAAATGTAAATAAACAAACAGGAGGATCAAGATGGCTCAAATCAATATTGCACTAGAAACGGAATTACTTAAAGCCCTATTCATAGTAAACCATGAAGAGCTATGAAAAAATTACTAAATAAGGTTATAGACGCAGTTCTAAATAGCGAAGCTTAGGAACAAATAGGGGCTGCGTTATACGAAAGAAAAGAAGCAGTTAGCAACATTAGAAGTTAAAAGCCAAGGTGACGTTATGCCTAATTGCTTATTAACTGAAAGGAATTTACACCAACTTTCTTGACGCAACCTGGAAACGGTAAACCGTTAATATACGTTTTTGTTTCATTAATTCCATATAATAATTCTAATCTAAAGCATTCTTAGCAATGCTTCCAGATAAATCTTTTGGCAAGCTCATAAGTATTTTTCATTATCCATAATTAATCTCTGATATTCACCATTAGATTCGTTCTTCGCTAAAATTTCTTTTAACAGCTTCTCACATTCACTATCCAAATATTGAAATTGAAGCTCGTCCATTTATTCCCCCCTACTATATAAATCTATATGTTTGATTCTACAGCATTTTTATCCATTTGTCCTACACGCAAAATCAGCCCTATACCTGCAATTAAAACATATACAAAAACCACAAGCCCTTGCGGGCCTGTGGTTCCATCAACTTGGTTATAACGCGCCTTAGCGACTGGTTCTAAGTACAGTGACTTCTCTTAGGTCTACCTAATGATTAGTGACGCTTTGTAGCAACTACTACACCAGCCAATGTCATCAAAGCACCGATACCTGTTGCTACTGTTGCAACTTCACCTGTCTTACCAACTTGACCTGGTTTTGTTGTTGTCTTGCCGTCTTTACCTGTCCATACCTTGTGCTTAGCTACTGTATAAACAGCTGTGATAACACGGTTACCACCTTCTGTTGTCTTATGGAAGTATTGAGGTGTCTTGTTAGCTTCTACATCAGCTAATACCCAGTAACCATCAACATCGTCTACCAAAGCAACACCATTCTTGAATGTCAAAGCCTTAGCAGCAACCTTCTCAGCTGTTACCCAACCACGTGTTGCATACAAACCGGCATTAACTTCATATTGGCCGAGTTCTGTACCATCTTCGCTGATAGCACGAACCTTAATAGGATATTGTTGAACTACAGCTACCTTAATTGTTGTAACTTTGAGTTCCTTAACTTCTACTAATTGAGCTTGATCGTCAGCAAGTACTACATGCTCCAAGCCGAAGTGCTTAATCAAAGAATTAACTGTGTAAGCACCAGCCTTTACGAAACCGCTAACATCCTTACCATCAGCTACTTTCATATATACATAACCATAACCTGGCTTGTATTCATCATATGATGGTTTTTCAACAACTGGGCTCAACTTAGCCTTGAGTAAAGTTAATTCAGCCTTCAAAACAGCAAGCTCATCTTCTTTTGTTTCACGATCTGTTTTTTTCTGATCTAATGCTGTTTTTTTAGCTGCTTTATCACCTTCGGCAGCTGCGTCATATTCATTCTGAGCCTTTTGTTCTTCTACCTTAGCTGTTGCTAATTCAACTTCTTTTTCCTTAATTTGAGTTTCTTTATTCTTAATTGCTTCCTTAACAGCTTCTTCCTTATCGTGCTTGCTTTGCATAGCATCAATTTGGTCTTGCAACTTCTTGATATCGTCTTTGAAATCAGCCTTTGGCAATACTGTCAAACCCAAAGTCATAACAGCAGCTAATGCCAATGTAACAATCTTTTTCATTGTGTTTTCCTCCTAATAGTTAGCCAAAGCGTTGATGGCAGCTTCAGCTTTTGAGGCTACTTTAACAAATGCTCGCTTGCTAATCAGGGAAAATCAGTAAAGCTCACCCTAAGTTCACTAGCTCGCTGACGTAATTCACACAGGCCCTTGATACTCACACATTAAGGTCACCAAGTTCACAAGCACTTCACATCACCTAACAGCTAAATCAGGAAGTTCTTTCGCATAGTAAACATGCTCCAGCGTTAGGCCACGGGCAGCCAACGTCATACCAGCCAACTTGCGATTGCCCGTAATTAAGGCATTTTCAACATCCTCTAACGAACGCTGCTTAGCCCCAACTGCCATCAGCGTGCCAGCAATAATTCGAACCATGTTATACAAGAAGCCATCACCCGTAATTCTGAACCTAAGAATTGGTAGATAACTTGGATAGCCAGTATCAGCTTTAGAAGCATCAAGTGAAATTACGCGCCTAACATAAGAATTAACCTCAGCTTTGGCGCCACAAAAAGCTCGGAAATCATGCTCACCGACAATTAATGCACACGCCTGCTGAATTTGAGCTATATCAAGCGGATAATAGCACAACGTAGTTGTTCGGCTACACAAAGCCGGTTGCACCTTACTCAGAACAAGATCATAAGTATAAGTCTTTGCTAAGGTCGAAAACCTAGCATTAAAAGTATGCGGCATCTCATAGGCAGCTAACACACTTATGTCCTCAGGCAAATAGCTCCGACAAGCAAGTGGCAAATTCGCAGACGGAATTTGGCAATTTGTGTAGAAAGAAGCCACGTAGGCCCTCGCATGCACGCCAGCATCAGTACGGGAACAGCCATAGACAATGATATTTTCCTGACAGATATTAGTTAAACATGCTTCCAATGCCGCCTGCACAGACGGCGCATTCGTCTGCCTTTGCCAGCCAGAGAAATTAGTCCCCTCATACTGTAGCACCAAGGCAATATTGCGCTTCCTGTCATAATCCCGGAAATTGCAATTGAATACAGGCTCTGTCTGCTTGGCCAAGAACGCTTTGATCTCATTATTTGCTTCTGTACACGCAAACGGCGCTAACTTAATTTCACTACTTATATCACGGGAATTTAACTTAGCCCAATTAACTTGTGAACCTGCCATCATTATCTCCAATTAAATATATGCCTGCATAACAAGCATAATGACAAGCAAACTCACAATGCCACCTGCAAAGAGCCAATCACTCACTTGCAAGTTAAACTGCTGCATGCGCGTGCGATTCTCTCCGCCATGATAGCAGCGAGCTTCCATACTGGTTGCCAAATCCAAAGCACGGTTAATCGCTGACACGAACAGAGGCACCAGAATAACCACCATCCCTTTGGCCCGCTTCACGATACTGCCTGTGTCGAAATCAGCGCCACGCGCAATTTGCGCTTTTTGCAAAGTTTCCATCTCCTCGGCAATCGTTGGCACGAAGCGTAAGGCAATCGACATCATCATGGCAATCTCGTGCGCCGGGAAATTCACCTTCTTAAGTGGCTTAAACAAATCCTCCAAAGCTGCCGCTATCACAAGTGGCGAGGTCGTATAGCTCAAAAAGAGCGTCGAAGTCAAAACCAAATACACAATTCGAGCCAGCATCAAGCAAGCTTGCGCCAGATTTTCAGCGTAAATTTTCACAAAATAAAATTCAAATAGTAAAGTCTGCCCCGTCCCAATGAACAAATTCAAGAGAAAGATCAGAACGGAAACGAACAAAATTTGCTTCAAGCTGCTAAAGAAATAGGCCCAAGGCAACTTAGATAATTGCCACAAAGCTAAGAGAATCACGCCATAGGCGGTCAACGCCCACGCTGCTTTTAGTGCAAAAATTAAAATCATCAAAGCAAATGACGTCACGATCTTTAAGCGAGGATCGAAACTATGCAAAATAGAATCTGCCTGATAATAGCGACCAAGACTTATTTGCATACCTCAACCTCACTCTCTACGCTATCTGCCTTTAGTTCTTCTAAATCTGGCATTAGCTCATTAGACGCTGAATTTAACGCTTTGATACTGTTTGCAATATTTCTTAGAGCATTCGCCAAAGTCGGCGCATACGTCTGAATTGGCCAGTTCAAATTAAGCTTTAATTGTTGTAGAGCAGCTGTCAACGCAGGCTGCTCCAAAGAATTTGCCTGTAAGAACTCTTTCTTAGTGAAAATCTCATCAGGCGTTGTCAACGTAACTAATTTGCCCTGCTTCATAATTAACACTCGGTCTGCAAACTCCGCCACATCTTCCATATTATGGGAAACGACAATAATGGTTTTGCCAAGCTTCTTCAACAAACGAATATAGTTAAAAATCTCATTGCGGCCCTTGTCATCTAAGCCAGCAGCTGGCTCATCCAGCACAAACACATCTGGCCACATGGCAACAATCCCCGCCAAAGCCACGCGGCGCATCTGGCCACCAGATAGCTCAAATGGCGACTTCTCCCAGACAGACTCATCAAAGCCCAGCATGTCAGTGGCTAACTTGACAAGCTCCTTGACTTTAGCTTGACTGTAGCCAAGTTTCGTTGGCCCGTAAGCTATGTCCTTGTAAACAGTTTCAGCAAACAGCTGATGCTCAGGATATTGAAACAATAACGCCACATGTCGCCTAATTTTTAAGAAATTGGCCTTGTCTGCTGCATCTAAGCCATGCACTAAAACTTGCCCAGGCTCGTTTTTGAGTAAAGCATTTAAGTGCATAATTAGCGTCGATTTGCCAGAGCCAGAATGACCCACAATTGCCAAAATCTCGCCAGCTTTCACATCGAACGAAATATCATGCAGAACATCGCCTGTCTTGTTATCTGCATTAGGGTAGCGATAAGACAGATGCTTCACTTCAATAAGCGGCCGATTCACATTCTCTTCCGTAGCTTCGTTACTAGCCACAGTCTGCAAATTAACTAACTTTGCCTGCAAATTTGCTAATAACGTGTTAGATTTCTTATCTAAGTTGAAAGCCATCGCCTCTAACTTAGGCACATTAGCTAATTTCAATTTAGAAGCTGCCTCCGTGAGCGCCTGCACCATCGTCGTCTCTTCAAAATCAGGCAAATTCAGCTTGGCCTCGCCCTCTACGCCTAACAAGCACTTCAACAAAAGCACATTGCCTGGCAAGCGTAATGCTAACTTATCTAGCATTTCATCATCATTGAATAAGTCAATTGGCCGATACACCCGCTGTAAATTGCCTTTGACTAGAACCATGACCTTGTCGGCTGTAAGTAACTCGTCTAAATGGTGCGTCACATTCACAACCGTTAAGCCCTGCTCTAGCCTTAATTTGCGAATAAAAGCTAATAATTCACGGCGCATATCAGGATCTAGCATGCTTGTAGCTTCGTCCAAAATCAAGGCCTTAGGTTGCATGACCAAAATACTGCCAACAGCTAATTTCTGCTTCTGGCCACCTGACAAATTACTAGGCGCTTGCTTAGCTAGCGCCTCCATCTTCAACAACTTCAAAGCTGCCTTAATCCTCTCGACAATCTCAGCTGGTGGAATAGCCAAATTCTCCGGGCCAAAGGCCATATCTTCTTCAACCGTAGTACCAATTATCTGATTATCTGGGTTTTGGAAAACCATACCCACCAAGCGCCGTAACTCGAACAAATCCGTGTCAGACTTACTATCAATGCCGAAACTAGTCACGCGCCCAAATTGTGGTAAAAGCAGCGCATTAAAATGCCGAGCTAAAGTAGATTTGCCTGAGCCATTAGGCCCAACAATTGCAGTATATGTCCCTCTTTCGATAGCACAATTAACAGCCTGCAAAGCCCAAGTTGTGTTCAGGCTCTCTGGCTGACTCTCTCCTGCTTTCTCACTCAAATCATCATAGGTGAAATAGACTTCTTCTCCCTGAAGCACAAGCTCCAATTTTGCTTTTAACTCCTGCAAGACAAACTCCTCGTTTCGGCTAATGTCAATAACTAACTTTGTATTTTAACATAGAAAAAAGCCGTAACTTGTGATAGCTACGACTTTTAACTAAAAATAGACAAATCTTCTATGTTGCGATCTTAGATGAGCTCAACTAAAGCCATCTCAGCAGCATCACCACGACGTACACCTAACTTAGTGATACGTGTGTAGCCACCTTTACGATCCACATAACGTGGAGCGATTGTATCGAACAACATGTTCAAAGGATAAACCTTCTTGCCTTCGCTGTCCTTCATCTCTGTGATGTGTAACATAGCTTGACGACGAGCAGCTAAGCGAGCTGGGCTATCAACTTTGACAGACTTGGTTGTGAGTTCACGGCTAACAACATCATACTCAACTGTCTTGCCGTTACGCTCAACTTTTTTACGCTCCAAAACTTTCTTGCCCTTACCATCTAACTTAGCACGAGAAGCAACAACCTCACGTGTTGTGTATTTGTCATGTACTGGGATAGCAAGTGTAATTAATTTTTCAGCAATCTTTTGTGCTTCTTTAGCACGCATATATGTCGTTTCAACCTTACCGTCAACTAGCAAACGAGTAACAATCCCGTTCAACATCGCCAAACGATGACTAGTTAGACGACCTAATTTGCGATGACCTGGCATTTAACTTTCCTCCTAAATTTGCTTATTCAGCCTGTGAATCACCTTTGAAGAGAGCAAAACCTAAATCTTGCAGCTTTTGCATAACCTCTTCCAAGGACTTCTTGCCCAAATTACGAACCTTCATCATTTCATCTTCGCTGCGCACAGCCAAATCACCCAAAGTGTTGATATTAGCACGCTTCAAACAGTTATAGGTTCTGACACTAAAGTCCAAGTCTTCAATAGCTGTATCGTATACTTGATTGTATTCGGCACTTGGAGCAGCAGTACTTGTTTCAGCCACTGGAGCTTGACCAGTCAAATCTTTGAACAAGCTGAGTTGCTCAATCAAGATTGAGGCTGCCATAGCCAAAGCTTTATCTGCTTCAATTGTGCCATCAGTCCAGACTTCCATCGTTAAGCGATCAAAATCTGTAACTTGGCCGACACGTGTATCCTCGACAGCGTACTTCACACGTTTAATAGGTGTGAAAATGGAGTCGATAGCGATAACACCGATAGGTTGATTAACCCATTTATTTTGTTCAGCTGTATTGTAACCTGTACCGTTTGCAACTGTGAATTCAGCGAAAAGTCTCTCGCTACCATTCATTGTGCAAATCAAGTGTTCTGGATTCATAATCTCAACTTCTTCATCAGTTGTAATATCACCAGCATACACATCACCCTTAAAGCCCTCAGCACGTGCTAAGTAAATGGTTTTAGGTGTATCGACATGCATTCTTGTACGGATACCCTTAACGTTCAAGATAATCTCTGTCATGTCCTGCACAACGCCTTTAACCGTTGAAAATTCATGTAAGACATTATCCACACGTAAAGAAGTAACAGCTGATCCTGGTAAGGAAGATAACAAAACACGACGCAACGAATTGCCTAATGTTTGACCATAGCCACGTTCCAAAGGTTCAATTACAAAGCGACCATACGACTTGTCATCAGACAATTCGACAGTTTCAATCTTGGGCCTATTATTATCCAACATTCATTTCCTCCCATCACCAAACGTAGTATTTGTATAAGTCAACTTAAAGCAAAATTAAACTCTACGTTTCTTAGGTGGACGACAACCATTATGAGGAATCGGTGTTACATCTTTGATCATGCTAACTTCCAAGCCAGCTGTTGCTAAGGCACGGATAGCTGATTCACGACCTGAACCAGGTCCCTTGATGTAAACTTCAACAGTCTTCATACCATTGTCTTTTGCGACCTTAGCAGCTTCTTCAGAAGCCATCTGAGCAGCAAATGGGGTTGACTTACGTGAACCATGCATACCTTGTGCACCTGCACTAGACCATGCAACAACGTTACCTTGCATATCTGAAACAGACACGATTGTGTTGTTGAATGAGGAATGAATATGCACTTGTCCACGTTCAATACTTCTCTTTACCTTACGCTTTGTACGGCGTGTTTTGACAGCAGTTTTAGCCATTTTCCATTACCTCCTTCTACTTACGTTTACCTGCAATTGCATGTGCCTTACCCTTACGAGTACGAGCATTTGTCTTGGTTCTTTGGCCACGTACTGGCAAACCAGCACGATGACGGCGACCACGGTAGCAACCGATATCAGTGAGGCGCTTAATATTCATCGCCACTTCGCGGCGCAAGTCACCTTCTACTTTATATTCATTTTCTAAAACATCACGAATCTTTGAAATCTCAGCTTCGCCAAGATCTTTCATGCGCGTATCAGGATCAATTTCACATTTAGCTAAAATTTCCTTTGAGCTTGTCAAGCCAATGCCATAGATATATGTCAAAGCAATCTCAACGCGCTTTTCGTTTGGCAGATCAACACCTGCTATACGAGCCATTCCTTTTACCTCCGAGTTAAAATTGTATCTATATAGAAGATGAGCTTCATTCAGCCGCGCTCATCCATTAATGCAAATAAAGGGCGCTCTAGGCCCTTAATCAACCTTGACGTTGCTTGTGCTTTGGATCACTGCAGATAACCATTACGCGGCCATGACGGCGAATAATCTTGCACTTTTCACACATAGGTTTTACTGATGGTCTTACTTTCATTTGAGTCACCTCCATCGCAGCCAAAATCGCTATTAAAGCTTTTTTGACATATGCTTTAACATTTTAGCAGAAAAAAACATCATTGCAAGTAAAGTGCCCTGCTTTTGCACTTTGCTCACCATTTACTTTACAAATTGTTTACTTTTTAGGTTTGAGAAACTATTTATCACGCCATGTGATACGACCACGATCCAAATCGTATGGTGATAATTCCAATTTGACCTTATCACCTTTTAGGATTTTGATGTAGTTTTGACGTAAACGGCCTGAAATGTGTGCCAACACGATATGCTCATTTGGCAATTTCACTTTGAATTCAGCGTTAGGGAGAACTTCCTCGACAACGCCCTCAACTTCAATTACATCCGATTTTGACATAAATTCTCCTTTTTTGTTATCTTAGGCACCGAATTTCAGTGCTAACAAATACAATTTAATCAGTTTAACAAAGACCAAATCAGCCTGTCTCAATTGCTGAACTGAGTGTTCTAAACTTGAGCTAGCCTTAAGCTGCTTTTCAAAGTCTAACATCGCCATTGTCAAACTATTCTTAAGTAATTCTGTCTGCTCATCCAAAAGCGCTAAAAGTGCTTCTGTTGCTTGCGCCTCTTTAGCCATCTTAGCTCTCAGCTTTGTACGTAAAAGCTCTAATAAGCTACGCACAGTCAGTAAGTGGCGTGGATTTTTACAAGCACGTTTGGCATAGACATTTGTTTTGTAGCGATACAACCATACGCCTGTTTCAGCCTTTGCTTGACGCTTTACTTTCTGTTTACGGCCCTTTGCAACTTTCTTCTGACGCTCAGCATATGCTCCTAGCCAACTAGCCAAAGAACTTGCTGGCAAATTAAATTCAGGTAACTGCCAAAACAAATAGCCTCTATCACTGCCAACTGTAGCTACACAAAAGCAATCAAGCTCGTTATTAGCTCTCTCTAAGCTTAGTGGTTCAATGTCTGCTTCTTTGAAAAATGTTGCTAACTCTCGCTTAAACTCATTACAGCTCATTGTGATCAAAAGATCATGCCAAGCTTTAGTTATGACTTTAGTATCATTGGATTGCAAACATGCTACAAATTGACGCCAAGCCTGTCCTTCTTGCTGTTCTGTCTTTGCCTGTGGACTTAATTTTGTCAGAGCTTCAACCATAAATTACTTTACCTGTGGCCATCTAGGCAACTTGTACTTTTTCAGTTCGCTCTCTGTCATTGTTAAAACAAAGACGCCATCATCTGTAATTACGAATGTGTTCTCATAATGAGCAGCATTCTTGCCATCAGCTGTAACAATTGTCCAGTCGTCATCAAGCACTTCGATATACCGGCTACCGGCTGTAAACATCGGTTCGCAGCACAAGACCATACCTTCTGCAAACCGAAGGCCACGGCCTGGTCGACCATAATTAAGGACGTTCGGATCTTCATGCATATCACGTCCGATACCATGTCCGCACAATTCCTCAACTACGCCATAACCAGCTTTCTCAGCTACCTGCTGCACCGCATGGCCCAAATCGCCTAAGCGTTTGCCAATCTGAACTTCTTTCAGGCCAGCAAAGAAACTAGCTTCAGTTGTTTCCATCAGTTTGCGATCAGCTTGACTAATTTCACCAACAGCATAAGTTCTAGCTGCATCAGCACAATAGCCATCGAGTGTAACAACAATATCCAAAGTGACAATGTCACCATTCTCAACAATATGCATCGGATGAGGAATGCCATGCACAACTTCCTCATTAACAGATACGCAAATTGCACCTGGGAAAGGCGGCTCACCGTAACCTAAGCAAGTTGGAATACCGCCAGCTTGACGAATGATACGTTCTGCAAAATCAGCTATATCTTTCGTACTTAAACCGGGCTTAATAAAACTTGGTACAGCTTCAAATATTTGTACAATGATTTGACCTGCTTCCCAAATTTTCTGCATTTCTTGCTTTGTTTTTAAGATAACACTCATTCTTTGCCTCTAGTTTCTCTAGCTAATCAAAGTCAGCCAAAATCTCACGTAAGGCTGTATAACTAGATTGATAGTCGCCACTATTATCTAAATGTCTTAATAGATTTAATGGTTCGTAATATGCCAATAAAGGTTGTGTCTGCTCATGATAAGTATGCAAACGTTTCAAAACTGTTTCTGCCTTATCATCCTCACGTTGCACAACAGCTCCATGGCAATTATCACATACACCTGCATCCTTAGGTTGTTTGGACACTATATGATAGCTTGCGCCGCAATCTAGGCAAACACGTCGACCAGCTAAGCGTTCGACAATTTGCTCCTCAGGTACGTCAATAGCCAAAACAAAATCTAATTTCAAGTCTAACTCAGAAAGCATCTTCGTCAAAGCCTCAGCCTGACTCAAGCTGCGTGGGAAACCGTCAAGTAAAAAGCCTTGTTTTACATCGTCTTTTTGCAAACGATCCTTAACCATCTTAATTGTGACAGCATCAGGAACTAACAAGCCTTGATCAATGTAACTTTTGGCTTCTTTGCCTAGCTCAGTCTGTTGCTTGATGTTAAAGCGAAAAATATCACCCGTTGCAATATGCACCAAGTGCTTCTCTTTCACTAAAATTTCTGCCATTGTACCTTTGCCTGAACCTGGCGCTCCTAATAATATAACGTTCATACATACCTCCGGTAAAAGAAAAGCAGAGCCGTAACTCTGCTTTTGTAATTACGTTCACGCTCAACTTAATCTAAGAAAGTCTTAAGTTTACGTGAAGACATTTGCGATTGAATCTGAGTAATCGTATCCATACAGACACCAACGATAATGATGATGGCTGTACCACCAAACCACAAACCATTTGTCTTTGTAACAGCACCGATGAACATTGGGAAGATAGTTACGAATGACAGGAACACACCTTCGAACCAGTTCAAACGATTCGCACTATTACGAATGAATTCAGTAGTTGGACGGCCTGGACGAATACCTGGAATAAAGCCGCCATTCTTCTGCAAGTTGTTCGAAATTTCAGTTGGATTGTATTGAATCGAAGAATAGAAGAATGTAAAGCCTATGATCAACAAGACATGGAAGACGTATTGAATCGGATTACTATCTAAGTTACGGAACCAAGATACAATCGGACCATCTGAATTGATGAAAGCAAAGGAGCTAATCAATGATGGAATCTGAATAATCGACATTGCGAAGATAACTGGCATAACGCTTGATTGGTTGACACGGATAGGCAAATAAGTACTTTGGCCACCCATCATCTTACGACCAATAACGCGCTTAGCATATTGTACCGGAATACGACGTTCAGCGATATTAATATATGTAATCAAAGCAAGTAAAGCCAAAGCTACTACAATGATTACCAGCACATAGAGTACAGCTAAAATGATGTTTGATTGTTCCAACCAGATGTTGAAATAAGCAGCACCGGACAATAGCATATGTGGCAAACGAGCAATGATACCAGCAAAGATCAAGATGGAAATACCGTTACCGATACCCTTCATGTTGATCAATTCACCGATCCACATTACAACGGCTGTACCAGCAGTAAATGTGCCGACAACAACCAAGCATGTCAACCATTTAGGCAATGTGCTTACTGTTGCACTATTAGTTGCATACCAGAAAGCGAAGGATTGGAACAAACCGAGTACAACGGTGAAGATACGAACGATGTTCTGAATCTTCTTACGACCAGCTTCACCCTCTTGGCTCATACGCTCCAAAGCAGGGATAGCAACTGTCAACAATTGGATGATGATCGAACTGTTGATGTAAGGTTGAATACCCATAGCGAAGATAGAAACAGAGGTCAACGCACCACCTGAGATCAAATCCATCATGCTACCGAGCGTACCAAAACGGTTGATGATATTTGTAAATGCCACGCGGTCAATACCTGGAACAGGTATTGAACCGCCGACTCTAAACAGCACAATCATGAACATTGTAAAAAGCAGACGCTTGTGTAAATCCTCGTTGCGCCATGCTGATTTCAATGTGGATAACATATCGCCCATGATTATACCTCCGTAGCTGTGCCTCCAGCTTGCTGGATGGCTTCCTTAGCAGCTGCTGTAAAACGATTAGCCTTAACAGTCAACTTCTTTGTTAATTCGCCGCCACCTAAGATAACTAAATTTGTCACAGCCTTAGAAAACTTAACTAAGCCAAGTTCACGCACTGATTCTAATGTAACTTCAGCACCTTCTTCAAATGCATTTAAGCGGCCAACTGTAATTTCGACGCTCTGTGGTACAAAGTTGTAGTTGTTAAAGCCACGCTTTGACATACGTCTGAACATAGGTGTCTGACCACCTTCAAATCCCCAACGTGTACCGCCACCAGAACGAGCCATTTGACCCTTTTGGCCACGACCAGCAGTCTTGCCGTTACCAGTAGCAATACCACGGCCCTTACGATAGGCCTTTTTGTTAGAGCCAACTGAAGGCTTCAAATCATTTAATTTCATGTTTGCCTCCCTTATGCTTCTTCAACCTTGACCAAGTGACGAACAGTTTGGATCATGCCACGGACAGCAGCATTATCTTCTTTTTCGACAACCTGACCAATTTTTCTTAGGCCCAAAGCTTGAACTGTTAATTGATGGTTCTTCAAGGAATTACTAATTCCCTTTGTTAAAGTAATCTTCAATTTTGCCATTTTAAGCCTCCTTATAGAATATCGCTGACAGCCTTGTCGCGCTTCTTAGCAATTTGTTCTGGAGAACGCATAGCCTTCAAAGCAACAACTGTGGCATTAACAACATTGTTAGGGTTGTTTGTGCCTAAACACTTAGCTGTAACATCCTGGACGCCAGCCAATTCAAGAATTGAACGGACAGCACCACCAGCGATAACACCAGTACCTTGTACAGCAGGCTTCAGCAAGACCTTAGCTGCACCGAAATTACCGATGTACTCATGAGGCAAAGTTGTACCTTGTAGAGGCACTGTCATCATGTTGTGCTTAGCACTCTCTACACCTTTGCGGATAGCATCTGGAACTTCATGAGCCTTACCGCTACCAACACCAACGTTGCCGTTACGATCGCCAACAACAACCAAAGCGGAGAAACGGAAGTTACGACCGCCCTTAACTGTTTTGGAAACACGACCAATGTGAATAACACGTTCCTCGAGTTCTACACCATTTGGATCATTGTAATTTTTATTCATGCAAAGCTCCTCCCTTAGAACTCTAAGCCAGCTGCACGAGCAGCATCTGCTAATGCTTCTACACGGCCATGATATACATAACCACCGCGGTCGAAGACGACTTCTTTAATGTTCTTAGCCAAAGCACGCTCAGCTAACTTAGTACCTACAGCCTTAGCAGCTTCAACGTTGCTGCCATTCTCCAGCTTCAATTCCTTATCCAAGCTGCCTGCTGAACAGATAGTTACACCGTTAACATCATCAATGAGTTGAGCGTAAATTTGCTTGTTGCTGCGGAAGACGCAGAGTCTAGGGCACGCAGGTGTGCCACTGATCTTTTTACGGATTCTGGCATGCTTACGTAAACGAATTACTTCTCTAGAAGTTTTATTAATCATAATCCTTGTCTCCCTTCACTTATTTCTTAGCACCAGTCTTGCCTTCCTTCAAATGCAAGACTTCACCAAGGTACTTAACGCCCTTGCCATGGTATGCATCAGGAACACGGAAGCCACGAATGTTAGCTGCAACTTCACCGACCAGTTGCTTATCTGCGCCCTTGATAGTAATTTTGTTATTTTCAACTTGAATAGCGATGCCTGCTGGAGCAACGAACTCAACAGGATGTGAATAACCTAAGTTAAGCACGAGTTTTTTGCCAGATAACTGAGCACGATAACCTGTACCCTTAACTTCAAGTTCCTTTGTGTAGCCTTGCGTAACACCGATGACCATGTTCTGGATCAAAGCACGTGTCAAACCGTGTAAGGAACGCTCTTCCTTTGTGTCACCTGTGCGGCTAACTAAAATTTCATTACTCTCAACTTTAACGTTGATAAGTGGATGAACCTTTTCTGTTAAAGATTCTTTGGCACCTTTTACTGTGACAAGATGTTCTTGGACTGTAACTGTTACTCCTTGTGGAATAACGATTGGTTTTTTACCAATTCTGGACATTGTCTTTCCTCCTACCCTTAAAATTACGAAGCTTGCGCTTCCTTTCAGAGTGTTATTATTTTAATTACCAGACGTAGGCCATTACTTCGCCACCGATGTGCTTAGCCCGAGCTTGAGTTGCTGTCATGATTCCCTGTGATGTGGAAACTATGGCAATACCCAAACCACCCAAAACACGTGGCAACTGATCGCAGCTAGCATAAACTTTCAAACCTGGACGGCTGATGCGTTTGATACCAGCAATGACTGGGGACTTGTCTTGATACTTAAGTGTCAAGCGGATAGTGCCTTGCACATCCTCGCTTAACAATTCAACTTTCTTGATGTAGCCTTCATCGAGCAAAATGTTGGCAATTGCTTGCTTAACACGAGAAGCAGGAACATCAACAGTTTCCTTATGTGCTGATGAAGCGTTACGAATTCTAGTGAGCATATCAGCAATACTATCTGTAACTACCATTGTTATTCTTCCTTTCTCTTACCAACTTGCTTTGTTAACACCCGGAATTTCGCCTTTATAAGCTAAAACCCGGAAGCACAAACGACAAATGCCGTATTTACGAATGAAAGCGTGTGGACGGCCGCAGAGTAAGCAGCGATTGTGGTTACGTGTTGAGAACTTAGCTTCTCTCTGCGATTTGATGATTTGTGATTTCTTTGCCATTTAATTAAGCCTCCTGACGAATGAAAGGCATACCGAAGAGACGCAACATTTCACGAGCTTCTTCATCAGTATTTGCGGTTGTAACAAAAATGATATCCATACCACGGATCTTGTCGATCTTATCGTAATCAATTTCCGGGAAGATCAATTGTTCTTTCATACCGACAGCATAGTTACCGCGACCATCAAAGGAATTAGGATTCATGCCACGGAAGTCACGTACACGTGGAATAGCCAAGTTGATAAAACGATCGAGGAACTCGTACATTCTATCGCCACGCAATGTAACTTTAGCACCGACATTCATGCCTTCACGCAAATGGAAGTTTGCGATTGACTTCTTAGCCTTAGTAATAATAGCTTTTTGGCCTGTAATGGTTGCCAAATCATTAGCTGCACTCTCACAGCCCTTGCTGTTTTCACGTTCGTTTACTCCGACGTTAATTACGATCTTCTCTAACTTAGGGATCTGCATAACGGAGCTGTACTGAAATTTCTCCTGCATAGCTGGAGCAATTTCTTTAAGATATAGTTCTTTTAATCTACTAGCCATTGGAACCCCCTTCATTAGCGCTTATTGCTCAAAGTGTCAATTACTTCACCTGAACGTTTGCTGATACGTACGCGATCACCATTCTCAAGTGTCTTAACTGAAACTTTGGTCGGTTGTTTTGTTTTTTCATCAACTAACATGACATTTGAGATATGGATAGGTCCTTCCATATGCACAATTTCACCTTGTTGATAGTTGTTGCCTGGTTTACGATGCTTCGTGACCATGTTTACGCCTTCGACGACAACTTGTTCCTTATCAGGAATAACACGCAGAACTTTGCCGGTCATCGCACGATCCTTACCTGTTAGGACGTAAACTGTATCACCTGTTTTAATTCGAATATGTGCCATGTTTCCTCCTAAAGTACTTCCGGTGCTAATGAAAGAATACGCATGAAATTGTGATCTCTCAATTCACGGGCAATCGGTCCAAAGATACGTGTACCGACTGGGTTTTTGTCATCCTTGATAATAACAGCTGCGTTCTCGTCAAATTTGATATAAGAACCATCAGCACGTCTGACACCGCGTTTAGTACGAACAATTACGGCCTTAACAACTTGGCCTTTAGTTACTGTACCACCTGGAGCAGCCTCGCGTACGGAGCAAACGATTACATCGCCGATGTTGGCAAATTTACGCCAAGAACCGCCTAAGACCTTGATGCACATTAATTCTCTGGCGCCAGTGTTATCAGCTGCACGAAGCAAAGATTGGACTTGAATCATTTCTTACCTCCGATAGCTTATTTAGCTCTTTCTACGATTTTGACTAAACGCCAACGCTTATCCTTACTTAAAGGACGTGTTTCCATAACTTGGACTCTGTCGCCCTCGTTACAGCTGTTCTCGGCATCATGTGCCTTGAGGCGAATAGTTTTACGAATGTACTTTTTGTAAAGTGGATGCTTGACCAAGTCGGCAACCTCAACCACGATAGTTTTATCCATCTTGTTTGAAACAACTAGGCCAGTGCGGACTTTACGTAAGTTTCTCTCGATAGTGTTTTCCATACTTTAGTCCTCCTTATGCTTGTTCTTTCAATTCGCGTTGACGAATTACAGTCTTAACCCGAGCAATATCACGCTTTACTTCGCGTAATCTTGCAGTATTGGTGAGCTGATGTGTTGCAGCTTGGAAGCGTAATTTGAACAACTCTTCCTTTAAGGCAACTAATTCTTCTTTGAGCTCAACATCTGTCTTTTCAATAAGAGTATTCATTTTCATTACGCTTGAACCTCCTCTTTGCTGCGAACGATGATCTTCGTCTTGCAAGGCAATTTATGTTGGGCTAAGCGCAAAGCTTCACGAGCTTGATCTTCAGGAGCACCAGCCACTTCGAACAATACACGACCTGGTTTAACAACTGCTACCCAGAACTCAGGAGCACCTTTACCGGAACCCATACGGACTTCAGCAGGTTTCTTTGTAACTGGCTTATCAGGGAAAACTTTGATCCAAACCTTACCACCACGCTTCAAGTAACGATTGATAGCAATACGGGCAGCTTCGATTTGATTGCCTTTCATCCAGCAAGGCTCTGTAGCCTGAATACCGAAATCACCGTAAGCCAATGTGTTACCGCGTGAGGCTTTACCTGTCATACGGCCGCGATGAACGCGTCTATATTTGACTCTTTTTGGCATTAACATTAGGCTTTGCCTCCTTCTGTAGCATTTGTTTGGTTATTTTTGCGAGCAAAAACTTCACCCTTGTAGATCCAAACCTTAACACCGATTTGACCATATGTTGTCAAAGCTTCTGCAAAGCCATAGTCAATATCAGCACGCAATGTCTGCAGAGGAATGGAACCTTCATGATAATGTTCGGAACGAGCAATATCAGCACCGCCCAAACGACCGCTAACCTTTGTCTTGATACCCTTAGCACCATTCTTCAAAGCACGGGAAATACATTGCTTCATAGCACGACGGAATGAAATACGTCTCTCAAGTTGGTTAGCAATATTCTCAGCTACTAATTGAGCATCTGTATCAGGTGACTTAACTTCATTGACGTTGACGAAGAAGTTCTTCTTGAATTCCTTCTGTAAGTCTTTCTTCAATTGCTCAATGCCAGCGCCTTGACGGCCAATGACCATACCTGGCTTAGCTGTGTAAATTGTGATGATAGTCTTGTCGCTACCTTTACGCTCAATATCAATGTGAGAAACACCACTAGCGAAAGCATATTTCTTCACAAAGCTTCTTAATTTTTTATCTTCGACTAAGTACTTGCTGAAATCTTTTTTGTCAGCATACCATCTAGTACTCCAGTCTTTGATTACACCAACACGTATACCATGTGGATTAACTTTCTGACCCATAGCTTCCTCCTTATGCTTTCTCTTTCAGTACAACTGTGATGTGGCTAGAACGCTTCATAATACTGAAAGCGCTACCGCGAGAACGTGGTTGGAAGCGCTTCATCAAAGCACCTGGGTTAGCATAAGCTTCATAAATATAGAGCTTTTCGCGATCCAACGAATTGTTATTGACAGCGTTTGCTGCAGCTGATTCTAACAATTTGAGCAAGACTTCAGAAGCTGCCTTTGGAGTGTACTTCAAAATAGCCAATGCTTCTTTCAAGGACTTTCTGCGGATCAACTTCAAAACAATGTTGACCTTGCTAGGAGAAATACGGACGCTCTTAGCTGTTGCGATACCCTGATCCTTGCCTACGCCTAAGACCTTGCGCTCTTTCTTGGTCAGCAATTGGGGTTTCCTGGAACGTGTATGAGGAGCAAAACTTGTACTCAAAATTTGTTCACGATTGTTGAGCATGTACTCCTTGCTCATAACTTTCTTTTCCACAATTTTTCTCCTTCCTCTTAACGTGCTGTCTTTTCAGATCCAGAACCAGCATGGCCACGATATGTACGTGTAGGTGCAAATTCACCTAACTTATGTCCAACCATCTCTTCAGTGATATAAACTGGAACATGCTTGCGACCATCATGGACAGCGATTGTATGACCGACCATTTCTGGGAAGATAGTCGAAGTACGTGACCAAGTCTTGATTACTTTTTTGTCATTGGCTGCATTCATTGCCACAATTTTCTTCATCAAAGATTCAGCAACGAAATAACCTTTTTTTGTCGAACGACTCATTACTATTGCCTCCCTTAGTCTTTACAACGCTTTACGATCAAGCGATCTGATTTCTTGTTGTGCTTACGTGTCTTATAACCCAATGTTGGCTTACCCCAAGGTGTAACAGGGGATGGCAAACCAATTGGAGACTTACCTTCACCACCACCATGTGGGTGATCGTTAGGGTTCATAACAACACCACGTACATATGGGCGACGACCCATGTGGCGCGTCTTACCAGCTTTACCGATTTTAACATTCTCATGTTCTGCGTTGCTTACAACACCAATTGTTGCACGGCAGCTCAATAAAATCTTACGCATTTCACCAGAAGGTAAACGCAAAACTGCAAAGCCGTTTTCTTCTTTAGCTAAGAGTTGAGCAGCAGCACCAGCCGTACGAACGAGCTGAGCGCCTTTACCTGGTTTCATCTCAATATTGTGAATCATTGAACCAACTGGGATGTTCTCAAGTGGTAAACAGTTACCGGCTTTGATATCAGCCTCAACGCCACTAACAACTGTATCGCCAACATGCAATCCTTCTGGAGCCAAGATATAAGCCTTAGCACCATCTGCGTAATACAAAAGCGCAATGTGAGCTGTTCTACGTGGATCATATTCCAAAGCAGCAACCTTAGCTGGGATTGTATCCTTATTGCGTTTCCAATCGATGAGACGGATTTTTTGTTTGTTACCGCCGCCATGATGACGGACAGTGATACGACCATACGAATTGCGACCAGCTTGGCTGCCCTTGCTAATCAAGAGAGCTTTCTCTGGTGCTTTCTTAGTCAGACCTGAGAAATCAGCCACCGTCATATTACGAACAGCTGGAGAAGTAGGTCTAAAACTTTTTACTGACATATTAATACACTCCTGTTCTTAACGGTTACTGTTGATTAAAACCGAATTCTTCAATTGTTGTCTTGTACTTCTTGTCAACCGCGACGCTTTGACCGCCCTTTGTCAAGTAAGCTGCTGCCTTTGGTTCTAAGTCAATCTTAACAATTGCTTTCTTCCATTGAGCAGATACACCTTGGTGTACGCCAACGCGCTTTGCTTTACCTGGCTTGTTCATTGTGCAAACGTCTAAAACGCGGACATTGAAAAGTTTCTCGACAGCATCTTTAATTTCAACCTTGTTAGCATCAACTGCTACTTGGAAGGTATAACGGCCAACAGCCATTTCGCTGCTGGAATGTTCCGTAATAATCGGCTTCAAAATTACATCATGAGCAGTTTTCATTACGCATATACCTCCTGAATCTTCAAGGCAGCTTCCTTAGTCAAAACTAAGACGTCCTTGCTCAAAATGTCATAAACATTCAATGTATTGACACGGCAAGTTGCTACTTGTGGCAAGTTGCGAGCGGACAATTGCAAATTCTTGTTTTCGCCAGCTTCAACAATCAACATACTCTTGTTATCAAGTTTCAAAGCTTGTAAAACAGTCACAAATGCCTTTGTCTTGATTTCTTCCAAGTTCAAATCTTCCACAACCTTAATGCTGTCAGCTGCCAATTTGCTTGAGAACACGCTCTTCAAAGCTAAACGGCGTTGCTTCTTAGGCACTGCGAAAGAATAATTACGTGGCTTAGGTCCAAAAATGATACCGCCGCCGACCCATTGTGCAGCTCTGATAGAACCTTGACGAGCACGACCTGTACCCTTTTGACGCCATGGCTTACGGCCGCCGCCTCTAACTTCGCTACGTGTCAATGTGGAACTAGTGCCTTGGCGCTTGTTTGCCAATTGTTGTTTTACAACTTGGTGTACAACACTTTCATTCGGTTGAATGGCAAAAATCGCATCACTTAATTCGATCTGGCCAACTACTTCACCTAATTTATTGTATACATCTAATTTAGCCATTTCCCAGTTCCTCCTATTCCTGCTTGCCAGCCTTAACAGCAGCACGAATCTCTAGCCAGCCGCCACGTGGACCTGGAACAGCACCTTTAACAGCCAAGATATTACGTTCGCCGTCAACTAAGACAACTTCCAAATTCTGAACTGTTACATTGCGAGCACCCATATGGCCAGGCATCTTCTTACCTTTACGAACACGAGCTGGATAAGCTGATGCACCCAAAGAACCGACACGACGATGATACTTAGAACCGTGAGCTTCTTTACCGCCTTTTTGGCCGTGGCGCTTAATGTTACCAGCGAAGCCCTTACCTTTTGACAAGCCGCTGACATCAACGAGCATGCCTAAGTTCAAACTATCTGAAACTTTGATTTCCTGACCAATTTCATAATCATCTGTTGAATCTACAACGCACTCTGCGAGTAACTTCATAGGTTCAGCATCGATCTTTGCGAACTGGCCCTTGTCTGGCTTGTTAACTTGGTTAGCGTTAGCTTCGCCAAAACCAAACTTAACAGCTGTGTAACCGTCAACTTCGACGCTCTTCTTTTGTACAACCTTAATTGGGCCGCACTCAATAACAGTTACTGGAACAGCTTTGCCATCTTCTCCGAAAAGCTGTGTCATACCAGCTTTTCTACCAAGCATATAAGCTTTCATTAATTTATACCTCCATGGTTATTGGTTCGGATTTTCCGAACTTGACCAAAGCTCGATTAGAGCTTGATTTCAATGTTAACGCCTGCGGGCATATCCAAGCTCATCAATGCCTCAACAGTTTTCTGACTTGGTGCAAAAATGTCGATCAAGCGCTTATGTGTACGTGACTCAAATTGTTCACGTGAGTCTTTGTGCTTGAATGGGGAACGCAAGATTGTAACAACCTCTTTGCGTGTTGGCAGTGGTACTGGGCCAGAAACACTAGCGCCTGTGCGCTCCACTGTTTCAACAATTCTTTTTGCTGACAAATCAAGAATTTCATGATCAAAAGCCTTCAAACGAATTCTGATCTTCTGATTTTTTGCCATAACTTTTCTCCTTTGCTGCTTTCGTTGCTTCACTCGTTCCGGGTGTTTAAACCTAACTCATAACAAAACCCAAGTCATCATCGTGCCTGGGTTTAGTTACAGTCGCTTCTCTACGCTACCAAGCAATCAGTTCTAAACTGAGCTACAAACAAAATTTGTAGCAAGAAGTCTGTGTTAATGCTCTACCCTACTCGAACAAAGTTCGTCGTTAAGCTCGAAGCTTAACTCCATCCACTCAAGTTCCCTGAGTCGTTGCAGTATTTCGCTCAGCCATCTTGAGTTTCATCTGTATATGTATTAAACATACCCTAACATTATACGCAAAGCCCCCATTCACAACAAGCTTTTGCTCGGTAAATGAGGGCTTCTTTGGCAATTAATTAGTAAACTTTTTGTAAATTCGTGTGTTGCGTCGCCTAAATCTGCTTATGTGTAGATTGATAGAGCTTTTCTAACTCAGCTTGTTTAAAAGTGTAGCTACGTTTGCAATAGTCGCAGGACATTGTAAGTTCTTTTTCTTTGAGTAAGCTCTGCCAATCAGCTGCTTGCAAACTGCACAATGCTGCCTGCATTTTTCGGGCGCTACAACTACACGCTAATTTGACAGCTTGGCGCTTGAGATATTTGATGTTCTCATCAATCATCAGCATATCAAGAATTTGAGCTGTATCGAACTTATTCTCTACAAACCAGCTAAGTGTAGGCATATTATTCACGCGTTGTTCTAAGCGCTCGATGCTTTTATCTGTTGCAAGTGGCAAAGCTTCAAGTAAAAGCCCAATTGCAAAGCTGATGCCGTCTTTGTTCATCCCAATTTGCAAGATCAAGCAACTACGGCGTTGCTCACTTTTAGCTAAGTAATAGGCTAAGGTCTGCGTGAGTCCACTTGGCTGTAATTCAACCTGACTAATGAATGGTGCCAAGCTCGGCGAAAAGCTACGCATAACTTGCAAGCGGCCACTTCCACCTAAATTCTCACTAATATCAAGTTGCTTATTTGCGTTGATATGTACTTTAGCATGTGGGCTAGATGTTTTGGCACGAAAATGCAAATTCTGCTGACATTCAACTTGCAAACGACCTAAGTCTCCAGCTGTCTGCAAGCTCATACCTAACCACGCTGATTCGTCTTTCAAGTCGCTAGCTAAAAGTAAGCTAGTTAAGCTTAACTCACCTAACGCTTCTGTTGCGCTGGGCGACAAGTCATGGATTTTTTGCAATTTGCGCATACTCTCAGTCAAATCGACTGCAAGTAGCCTTATTTCGCCTTGCCACGCCTCAGCATACAGAACATGATCACCCAAGCGATGGATGTCTTCTTTATCGCGAATATCATTAAATTGGTATTTGCTCTCGCCCATTCCAAACTCCTAAAACAGCTATCAGCCAAGGTAACCCATTGGATTTTCCAAGTTGCCGTTGACCTGCACTTCAAAATGCAAGTGAGGTCCAGTTGAGTTACCAGTTGAACCTGCGCAACCAATTAGCTGGCCCGCTTGCACCTGTTGGCCTTCTGAAACCATAACATTTTTCAAATGGCCGTATAGTGTTACAATTCCGCCGCCGTGGTCAATAACAATGTAGTTGCCATAAGAACCTGGTGATGTATTCTGGCCTTCATATGGGTTATATGCTTTAGTAACTGTACCGCTGCTGGCTGCAACTACGTTTGAGCCAAAGGCTGCTTGAAAGTCAACGCCACGATGGAAATAGGAATTGCTCAGGACATTGTCGCCGTAACCAAATGGACAAGTGATTGTGCTGCTATAAGCATTAGGGAAAGCCCAGCCACCTGTGGCTCTTGTTGGTGCATTATTCACTGGAGCTTGTGGGGTTGGCGCATTTTTGAAATTGCTATTGCTTACCTGTTTAACAAAGCCTTTACCTACTCCCTGCTTCATCTCAGCTATGCGTTTAGCCTGTTCAGCTGCTTGTCTCTTACGTTCTTCACCAATTTGTTTGAGTTGCGCATCGTAGTTAGCCGAGCTTGCTTCCAAGCTCTTAATATTAGCTTGGGCTTGTGACAATTTGTTCTGCTGTTCAAGCAAATTTTGTTCGCTCATACTAATATCATTGCGTAAATTTTCCAATTGCTTCTTAGCATTTTTAAGCAATTTGTCAGCTTGTTCTTGCGTCTTTTTGGCATTGTCTTTGCTCAATTTAGCATAATCCATGCTTGACTCCAAGCTGTCTAAAGCTTGTTTATCATTGTCCGCAATGATGCGGCTTAACTCATAACGGGTATGGAAAGCCTGCAAGTTCTTAGAGCTAATCAAAATGTTCAACCAGCTATTGTCATTCCTTGTTTCAAAGATGACAACCAAGCGATCTTCATATAATTTTTGTTGGCGCTCCATCTCAGCTACAGCATGCTCATAAACAGACTGGGCTTGTTCAAGCTCCTGCAAAGCTTTGTCAAAAGTGCCTTGCAGGTAAGCCACCTCACCCTCGCTTGCTTTACCTTTTTCTCTTAACTCATCAACTTCTTTTTTGAGTGACTCGAAATCTCTCGCCTGACTGTTTGCTCTAATCTTAGCTTGCTGCAAATTTTGCAAAGCTTGCTGCTTGTTCTGGCGAATTTCTTGTTCTTTAGCAGTTAAAGAATCAGTAGCTTTCAGTGGAACTGTCGGCCACATTAATAAAGCCGTAGCCAAAAGCGCTACTAAAAAGCCAGCTCTCTTTCGACCTAATTTTTGAGTAATTTTCTTCATTTTTGCTCCTTTTAGACTTGGACATAACGTCTGACAGAAATAGCACTACCAATTGAACCAATCAGCACACCAAAGACAAGGCAAATTAAAGCTGATGGCCAAAAGGCAGCTGCTACGTCAACCAAAGCATAATATGAATTAACATCAACACCGTTCATCAATTTGTGGTAAACACTAGCATAAATGAAATAGACCATGATGCTACTTATAAACGAACCGATGCAGCCCACAAGCGCGCCTTCAAACACGTATGGAATGCGTATGTACAAGGTTGTTGCGCCGATATATTTCATAATTTGAACTTCCTCACGTCGCGCCAACACTGACACACGCACCATGTTAGAAATAATGAACATAGCGATCAATGCTAAAGCCACAAAGGCAATGATAAAGGCAATGTTCACACTGTTTTGAGCCTTGGCAAAGAAATTCAAAAGTTCGCCCGCATAGCGCACATCACGCACACCCTGCTGTGAACTAATTTCAACCCGGAAATTATCCAACAGAGATGGATCTTTCAGCTGTACTATAAAGCTATAAGGCAAACGATCAGCTTTCAAGCGATCCAAGACACTAGCTTTGTCACCTAACGTTTCACGAAAAATCTCCAAGTTCTGTTTTGGGGAACGCATCTCAGCGCTCTTGACGTTCTCTGAGCTTTGTAGGCGTTGCCAAATGGCTTGCAGTTGCGGTTCTGTAATATCGTAATCAGCATAAATCTCAACTGTTGGCTGTTGGCCAGCGCGGTCAAGAATTTGCGTGATATTCATAGAAAAAATAGTAAATACGCCAAGAATCAACAGCATCAAAGCCACCGTGGTTATAGACGCAATTGTTACCAACGGATGTCGCACACTATTTTTAATACTCTCTTTAAATAAGTTACCTAATGTATTAATCTTCATAATTCTTCCTAGTCATGACCACTGTTAAATTTAGAAGCGGCGTTTCCCCCAGCGCTCTATGCGTTCGCTGCTTAAATTGCTACGTTGCTGTTTCTGACCAGATGTATTCGTTCCATCCAGTTCAATTTCAGTTTGGGCATTGCTAAAAAGCTTATCATCCGCCTCTTGTTCATGGTAGAGGCTATTTCGAACCGCCTCTGTCCACGACCTAGCCTGCATATTCGTTCCAGCTTGCGTATTAACCGTTTTGCGCTCCAGCGTAGGCTCAGCTTGCTCAGAGACACGGCTCACATTCAGCTTGGTGCTAACTGGCAATGCTGTTTCAGCTCCAAGCTCTTTGTTAGCTGTAGAAGCAGCTGTATCTGTCGTTGTATCGGCAACTTCAGTCGTTTCAGCTTGTGAAGAAGCAGTTGACATTGTTTCTTCAGAATTATTCGAAGCAACTTGCTGGCTCTCATCAAGCTCTTTGCTTGAAGGCTCTACTTGTTCGCTAGTTGCCTGTAGATAATTAGGCTCGGCATAAAAAGTACCTTCGCTATCGTCACGAATTTTCATACCGTCATCAATCATAATGACACGTTTCTTCATACGATTGACCAAGTCTTTATCATGACTGCAGACCAAAACTGTAGTGCCGCTCTTATTAATCTCTGCTAACAAAGCCATAATGCTTTCAGAGTTGACAGGGTCCAAGTTACCAGTTGGCTCATCGGCTAAAATCATCATCGGGCGGTTAACCATTGCTCTAGCAATAGCTACACGTTGCTGCTCACCACCAGATAGCTCATACGGATAAGCTGACTGACGATTACGCAAACCAACTATAGACAAAACCATCGGCACTTGGTGCAAGATAGCTTTGCGGCTAGCACCGACAATCTCCATTGCGTAACTAACATTCTCAAAGACCGTTTTGGATGGAATCAAGCGGAAGTCTTGGAAAACCATGCCAATATTGCGGCGCAAATACGGAATTTGCTTCTTCTTAATTGTATTCAAACTAAAGCCATTAACAATTATCTCACCCTTTAATGGTCTTTCTTCGCATGTCAAAAGTTTAATAATTGTCGACTTACCAGAACCACTTGAGCCAATAATAAAGACAAACTCACCACGCTCAACTTTGAAGCTGACATTCTTTAACGCTAATTCTTCACTCAGCTGATAAGCCATGCTGACGTGATCAAATTCAATCATTGCCGCCTCCTTATTACACGTAACTATAATTATTCACTAAAATAACAAGCAAATTGTGGCAAAAATATAAGTTGCTTGTTAAACAAAAGCACAACAATTTAAAAACATTCATTTTTATCGCTGCATTAAAATTTAATTATGGTACTAAAATAAAATCCGGTCAAATTTGACCGGATAGTTTGGTTTAAAAACATGCGCACAAACTCAACGTCTCATTAAGCGTTTATCATCTTTATCACCGAAATTTTGGCGTTCCTGATACTCTAAATACAAGCGAACCATACTTGCCAGCTTGAACAAAACAGCATCATCGAACTTACGCAAATCCAAACGCGTCAGTTTCTGAACCTTGTCCAAACGATATACTAAAGTATTACGGTGTACGAACAATTGTCTGGAAGTTTCAGAACCGTTCAAGTTATTTTCAAAGAACTTATCAATCGTCAATAATGTTTCATTGTCCAACTGGAAATAGGAATTGTCAGGGAAAACTTCATCCAAGAACATCTTGCATAGAGTTGGTGACAACTGGTAAATCAAGCGGCCTAAACCTAACTGCTCGTATTTCATAATATCATTCTCAGGTGAGAAGATACGGCCTATTACAAGGGCCAACGTAGCTTCACGATAGGACTTTGCCACATCTTTGAGTGTCTCAATCATAGTACCGACACCGATATGGAAGGACGTCATCAATTCAGCTTTCAACGTGTTCAAAATGGTCTCAGCAACTTCATCAATCGACAGATCAACTGAGAAATTACCATCTTGATCACGCTGTAAATCTTTGAGCACGACAATATTCTCTTGATCAATCGGCAGGATAAAATCTTGCTGGCGATTCGGGTATAAGCTGCGTAAAATATCAATCACATTCTGGCATTCATTCTCATCAATGCTAACTAAGAAAGCGCAACGTTTAGCAGCATAGGCAATCTTAAAATCACGAGCTTTCAGTGGAATATCACCAGGCAACTCATTCTCAAGTAAAATATTTTTCAAGAAGGCGTTGAAGTCAGCTTCATGGACCTCATCTTCCAATTCTGCTAAGAGCCAACGGTTAATTAAACTAATGTATGTGTGAGCCTGATTATCAGTGCCATCAATCACGATTGCAAATTTAGGCTGGCCACTGATATGTAACTTCATCATTGTTGTTTCATCTTGTACAGCAATTTTATCAGCACTAGCAAAGAAAACTGCGACGTTAGGATAAACACGTCCAACTTCTTCCTCATTGGTAGCAGCAATGACCTTACCATCAGGGCTAACAATTGCTACCATCCGATCTAAAATTACTTGCATATCCTGAATACACTTTTCCAGAACTTCTAATTCCATGTCCACGTCCATACCTCCCGCTAACTCTCAAGCAAGTTATGATACTCTCTTTATTCTAGCAAAAAGAAACTCAAGATAAAACTATTTTTAGCTAATTTCAACAAAAGGACCTGTTTTTCCGTTCAATCTGTCCATATAAAGCAAAAAGCCGCCTGCAAACGCAGACGGCTAATCTTAAAAGCCAATTTAATTATGAAATAATTGTCTTCTCTGTCTCTTTATCAAAGAGTACAACGCGGTCGGTGCTGACCACTAATTCAATCTGATCATTGACCTTAGTAGCAGAAGTAGTTGGATCGACACGTGCGACCAAGTTCTCATTGTCAACAGAAACATAGAGATAAGTCTCTGCACCTAAACGCTCCAAGACGTCAACATTTGCCTCGAAAGTAGAATGTGTCTCGCGGCCTTTCTCAACCTCTTCCTTAGCATCGCTGATTGTTTCAGGACGTAAGCCTAGCATGATTGGCTTACCGATGTAAGCACGAACTTTGTCAATGTTGTATTTATCATTAGGCAAAGCTAAACGCGTACCTGCGAACTTAACATACAAGCGACCATTATCTTCTGATAACTCAGAATCAATGAAGTTCATTGGTGGCATACCAATAAAGCCAGCAACGAATGTATTAACTGGATGTTGATAAATCTGTGTAGGGTCATCAACTTGTTGGACAACGCCATCTTTCATAACAACAATACGTGTACCCATTGTCATAGCTTCTGTCTGGTCGTGAGTAACGTAGATAATAGTTGTAGCTAAGCGCTGATGCAGTTTAGTAATCTCAACACGCATCTGTACACGTAATTTAGCATCCAAGTTGGACAAAGGCTCATCCATCAAGAAGACTTTAGGGTTACGCACGATAGCACGGCCCAAAGCAACACGTTGACGTTGACCACCAGACAAAGCCTTTGGTTTACGCTCTAACAAGTGGCTGATTTCCAAAATCTTAGCAGCCTCTTCGACACGGCGCTTAATTTCATCCTTAGGAATCTTACGCAATTTCAAACCGAACGCCATATTATCGAACACTGTCATGTGTGGATACAAAGCATAGTTCTGGAAAACCATCGCAATATCACGATCTTTAGGTGGTACATCATTAACTAACTTATCGCCAATGTAAATCTCGCCATCTGTAATCTCTTCCAAGCCAGCGATCATACGCAAAGTTGTTGATTTACCGCAACCAGAAGGGCCAACCAAAATGATAAATTCCTTATCATCAATCTCCAAATTAAAATCAGAGACTGCTACAAATCCGCCCTCATAGCGCTTATAGACGTTCTTCAATGAAACCTTTGCCATATCTGCCTCCAAGCATTTTTTCTCTTTACTGTTAAGAGTTTAACCTATAAGGTAAAAGATAACAATTTATGAAAGCAACAAAAATATGCGCCTTTTTTTGTGTAATCAAGCAATTTGAGCTCGCTAAGCCGCACTATTTACTAAAAACTTATGCAACATGTACAACTTATTTCAGCACATTGACTAGTTAGAATGCACCACTGTTTGTGTCAAACAAATAACTGCGTTTGGATTTGACTTTGCCATCCTGCAAATACACTCTCAGAACTCTCGCTGCTACACTGCAACAAACTTCCAAATTAAAAGAGTCGGCTAATTCAGCTAAATTATCAGCCGTCAATGCCAAATTGCTACCATCGCCCATAATCTCAACAGGCTCTAACTGGCTAATATCCTGGCGCAAATTTTTAGCATATGACCAAGGTAATTTAACCATGCAATAATCCATGCAGACACGACCTAACACCTCTGCTTTTTCGCCAGTAGGTAAAAGAACATAGGCTTTGTTACTCAAGTTACGACGATAGCCATCTGCGTAACCAACAGCCAATACGCCAACTAGCGTATCTGTCTCGCTTTGCCATAAGCCGCCATAACTAACAGCTTGGTTAGCCCTTAATACAAAGATTCTATCAATCTTTGCAAACCATCTGGCAATTGGCTTAACATGCATTGGCAATTTGGCTGGGCTGTTAGCTGGTGGTAACCCATACAAAACAGAGCCTGGTCGTACCATGTCAAGATAATACTCAGGGTAACGCACAGTTGCGGCGCTGTTGGCTATATGTCTTAACGGTAACTTGTAACCTAAAGCTATGAGGTAAGCTGCAAATGCGCTTAAAAGCAAATACTGTTCTTCTGTCCGTTTGGAAGCTGCCTCGCCTAGGCAATCAGCTTTGGCAAAGTGGGAAAAAATACCCTGACAACTTAAATTAGGATCAGCTAATAGTTGTCTTACTGTCTGCCAATCTTGCTTAGCTTCCTCCAGAAGCTCTCTAGACAAATTTTCAATTAAATAGCCCGCTGAGCGTAATTTTTTCAGCTGTGTACGACACAAATCAAGTGCTGCTTGTAAATCAGCTGAGACATTCAAATTAGCTAAATCTGCCTCATTCAATGCACTTAGCATTAAGCGACTAGGGAAGCCAATACGGCTCATACCAGTATCAGCAACTAAGTGGTAACGCGCTTGTTTATGCTGAGCTTGAGCAGCTAGACTCAGCTTACGCCCAACCACAGCACTATATACAGCAGGCTCAATGTCATTGGCAACCAATGTTGGATAATTAAGCTGTTCAGCATCTGAAAACATCAAAATTGGCACGGTGATGCCTGACTTACGCAAATACAAAGCAGCATCGGCAGCAGCTACACCTAGATAGTCTGCGCCACCTGCTATAAAAGCTCTTGCACATTCCAATACACCATGGCCATAAGCATTTGCTTTGACAACAGCTAGCAATTTCGTCTCTGGCCCTATATAGGACTTAATAGCCTGTGCATTCTCTTTAGCCTGATCTAAATCCACCAAAAGATAATTGCGCGCTATTTTATTAAATTCTGCCAGTTTTAGTTTAATATCATTCATAAGAGTACCTCTATTGCCACATTATAGGCACTCTTCCTCTAACCGTATACCTCAAAAAATGAACAAGGATGGTATTTAATTACCATCCTTGTCAATGTGCCTATATAGACTTTGTAATAACTATTCTAGTATCTTCTCTAACTCTGAGTTAGCTTGAATGACTGTTGGATCTTTATCATCCTCTATTTTGGGGAGTTCTTCCTCTGCCTTCGTTTCAGCTGGCAATTCCCAGTTATCCATCGCTTGTGAACTAGATGTAGATGGAGCGAAGAACACTTGCGTATTATGCTTTAAGATGCGCTTCAAGCCAACAAAGAATGTCGGACGCGTGGTGTAATAATTTACCGTGCAATAGAAGATAACATCTCTTGGCAAAACATATTGACCAATTGGCGCACCTGCTAAAGCTGCATCGCAAATCTGTCTGACGCGAGCTGTTGGAGCATTGCGCTTGTATGAACCATTCTCATAGCATGAGAATTGATCAGGAGAAGTCAAAACTGATCTTAAGCTTTCACCTAAAACATGCGTGCGATTGACAATCACTTGAGCTACAAGTGAAATTGAATCAGTATCAGCATAACCTGTCTCAGCCATAACGATATAATACATCAATTCTCTATCTGTTAAGTCTTTTGCAAAATCATCTACTGACTCTGTAGCATTTGTTGCTTTAACAAACTTAGTATCAGCTGGTTCTGTACTATGCACTACGGGTTGTTTAACTGGAGCTAACTTAGGCTTAGCCACTGAATTAGTAGCTGTTGGCTTAACTTCGCTAGTTTTTACTTCCAGTATGTAAGTTTCAGTTGGCTCTGTCTGCTTAGTAGCTTTGGTCTTGTTCGTAACTTGTTTACTATTAGCCTTTGAAGTTGATTTATGCTTAGTATTTGCAGGCTTGTTCACTACGGTCTTTATATCGTTATCCCACTCAAGTTCTTTAACTTTGAGCACTTCTTCCGTAGCTTTCCCCTCTACCTCAGATGTCTTATGTAACAGATAAAGCAAAGCCCTCTCTTGTTCATCATTGGAACGATGCATTGCTTCTGTGCCATAATTTTGGAATAAATTGTTCTGATCTGCTAATTTGCTGCTAACAACCTTAGGTTGAGTGGCTTGAGTAACAGTTTCGGTAATAACTTGATTATTCTCATTCAGAGCATGTACTTCTGTGTCTAAATTCTGCTGCTTAAAAAGAGGCAGAAGCACCGTTGAGCTTAATAAAGCAAGCGCACTGACAGCAACAACACTGCTATACGTTAACAGCTTATGTTGTTTGTTCTGTTGTTGTTTAGCCTGCAACCGTTGTGAAGCAACATTACTCCTGTTGGCATCATAGATTGCGATGTGCTCGTAGTTGTTCTGTTTCACTTTGCCTCCTGTCCACTTAACTCAAGATTAAGCGAACATAAATTCGTGTTAGAAAGCAATTAAGAGTTAAATTACAACCGCATTACAAATTTAACATTGCTTTAATAATGGTCATTCTATCAGTTCAACAAAATTATTGCAAGGCCAACATAATATTTTGTTGTCATTTTTCATGCTTGGCCTAACAAAATCAATTTTACCTAAAATCAGAAAATTTTTCCAGTTCTTCCCCAATTTAGGGCGAATTTTAACATTTTATGGAATGATTCAAACTATTTTTTGGTGTTTTTAACTATAAAAATAAGCACTTGTGTGCAATGAATTTTGCTTTTGCAGCCTATTGTTCAGACCTAAATTTCAGGGTATTTCTTAGCTATTGAACTGTATTTTAGGGTGCTAATATGGCAAAAGCAAACGGATTGTCATATATTCGTAAAAAGGGCTGTCATGAACTAAATAGCTCAATCAGCCCTAATTCTAACAGCTAAACTTTTTAACTAATAATTAGCGATTGAAAGAAAATGCTTCGATTCCACGATAGCAAGCCTTATCGCCTAATTCTTCCTCGATACGTAACAATTGATTATACTTAGCAACACGGTCTGTACGGCATGGAGCACCAGTCTTAATTTGGCCAGCGTTCATAGCAACCACTAAGTCAGCGATTGTAACATCTTCTGTTTCACCAGAACGGTGTGAAACAACGCTTGTGTAACCATGTTGGTTAGCATCGTTGATTGTCTGCATTGTTTCAGACAATGTACCGATTTGGTTCAACTTAATCAAGATGGAGTTAGCTGACTTTGTAGCAAAGCCCTTAGCCAAGCGCTTAGGATTTGTTACGAACAAATCGTCGCCGACCAATTGCAGCTTCTTGCCGAGTCTCTCTGTCAAAATTGTCCAGCCTTCCCAGTCTTCTTCAGCCAAAGCATCTTCCAAGGAAATAATTGGGTACTTCTCAACCAATGAAGCAAACCAGTCAACCATCTCAGCACTTGTCTTAACTTCACCAGTCTTCCAGAAGAAGTACTTGCCTTCGTGACCAGCAGCCTTAGCATGGTCATAAAGTTCAGTTGTAGCTGGGTCCATAGCGATATGGAAATCTACGCCTGGTTTGAAGCCAGCAGCTGTAATAGCCTTAACTAAGTAAGCCAAAGCAGCCTCATCGTTCTCCAAGTTAGGAGCAAAGCCACCTTCATCACCGATAGCTGTTGAGTAACCGTCTTTCTTCAAGAGGCTCTTCAATGTATGGTAGACTTCTGAACACCAGCGCAAAGCTTCGGAGAATGAATGAGCACCTGTTGGCATAATCATGAATTCTTGCAAGTTGATATTGTTATCAGCATGTGCACCACCGTTGATGACGTTCATCATAGGTACTGGCAAAACATGAGCATTCTTACCACCTAAGTATTCATACAGAGGTACATCCAATGTATCAGCAGCTGCCTTTGCACAAGCCAAGGAAACGCCCAACATAGCATTTGCACCCAATTTACCCTTGTTGTCTGTACCATCCAACTCAATCATTGTTTGGTCAATTGCCAATTGATCGAAAACGTCCATACCAACGAGAGCTTCAGCAATCACAGTATTAACATTCTCAACAGCTTGGAGAACACCTTTACCTTGATAGCGAGACTTATCGCCGTCACGTAATTCAACTGCCTCGAAAGCACCTGTTGAAGCGCCTGATGGCACTGCAGCACGTCCGAAACCGCCATGCTCTGTCATAACATCAACTTCTACTGTTGGATTGCCACGAGAATCCATAATTTCGCGTGCATAAATGTCAGTGATTAAACTTGCAAACATTTTATCAATACCTCCTCAAATTTACATAAGCAAATTTATATTGATTATAGCCGACTTTCTCAAAAGAAAAAAGCTAAATTTTATCAATCTCGGCAAATGTCAGTCCAAGTTAAATTAAAATGTTGGCTAATTCAGTCAATTCTAATTGCTAATTTGGCAGAATCCTAACAAGCTTAGCAGATTCGATGCCAATCATTCGCTATCAACTGCTCTAAATTACGCTTATTATCCTGATTAATTCTGCCGCTAAAGAACACTTCATAGCCTAGCTGTTTCCCTAGATGCAAACAACGAATGACTTTGTGCAGGTACCAAGGCTTAATACTAATGTCTGTAATTTCATGCCACGGTAGCAAAACAAATTCCTTGCTCAAAGGATTACCTAGTTCTTTTTCATAAATGCCTTTCGGGCTAAAATAAAGAACAAATTGTCGGCTACTATCCATCGGATACAGAACTCCACCTAATAACAGCTTAATTATGTCGCTTTGCCAGTTATTGTGTTTAATAACAACTAAGTAATTTTCTGTATCACCAAAAGCTGTCTGTACTTGCTCTCTAATTTCGTTCATGTTATATAAAATGCTCATACTTCCCTCCAACTATCCAAGCTAAATACTTCTTTGATGTCTTTCTCTAAAACTAAGCATATTTTGTATGCTGTTTCTAAAGTTGGACTAATTACATTGTTCTCATAGGCCATGATTGAGCGGCGTTTCAAGCCGACAGCCTTAGCTAATCTGTGCTGCGACAAGCCTTTTTCTTTACGAAATTCCGCTATACGATTACTAATTTCAACTTCCACCTTATCCTCCTGTTTGGTTACATTTATAGTACCTAGTGCTATTTATGGTACCATCCGTCAATAATGGTGTCAACAACCGCTCAAGTTAAATAAGCTGATTTTTGCACATTGGTCACAGCTTAATAGGTATAATTAAAAGAAATTCACCGATAGGAAGGTTATAACTTTGCAGCAATTTCCAAACAATCAAGCAAAAATTGATCTCATCACATGCGATATTGACGGTACACTCTTAAATTTTGACGGTCTGAACGCACCGGCTATCCAAGAATTAAGACAGCTGATTCAAGCCCACAATATTCCTTTCACACTTGCTTCAGGGCGTAGCTTCGATGGCTTAAGTAGAGTTGCAGCTGCGCTTAAACGCCGCAATTTTCCACTCATAGGTGACAATGGCGCCATGTTATACAAGTCGTGCAATGAGCCTAAGGTTTTACATCAAACTTTATTATTTGAACCGTTAGACAAAGCCACAGCTGAAGCTGTTGCAAATACTTATGGCGCAAATTTAGAAAAGCTCTGTCTGGACGGCACACGACCTGAATATGTTGGTCAAGCAACGCTGCGCTTAGATCCTGACACATATGACAATAACGTATTGAAAATAATCTACATATATAACGCTTTGGCCTTTGCCAGTCAAGCACATATTGCAGTTTCTTATGCAGCGGAACACCAAGAGCATTTATTTAATGTCCATCCCCTCTGGGAGCACGAATATTTACTAAGCGATTTGAATGCAGCTTTTCAAGCCTGTGATTTTGCTAGATTCAGTCAAATGCCTATCTACAAAGCTTTTATGCTAACCACTGCTAGTGAGCATGAAATGCAGCCTATTTTCGACCAATTCTGTCTGTGGCTAGAAGCATTCAAAGCAGACATGAACGTCATTCGTTACGGTTCATTTTCTCTGGATATCATGCCAAACAATATTGATAAAAAAGCTGGTTTGCATTACTTAAAGTCCCAAACACAATACAAGCATATTGCAGCCATCGGCGATTCGCTTAACGATATTGGTATGATGGAAGTGGCTGATGTTTCTGCCTGTGTGGCTAACGCACGCCCTGAATTAAAAGCCGTCTGTTCGTTTGTTGCCACTAAGCCGTATGCCGAGGGTGTAATTGAATTTTTGCACTATCTTTTGGACAATGATTTAATTTAGTGTTTGCTAACACATTCAGAGTATTTCGTTCATAGCAGCTTGCAATTTATTCACACTTGCTAAGCACAATCATGCTAAACTTAAATTAATATTTCTCCACGCCTATGGAACAATAGGTGTAAGCAAGATAGGGAGGCTGTTCATGGAAATTAAATTAACAAGTGAAAACTTTCAAAAAGAAGTAATGAATGTTAAAGATAAGTTGGTCATGGTCGATTTTTGGGCAACTTGGTGCGGTCCTTGCCGTGCTTTGGGTCCAGTTGTGGAAGAATTGGCGGAAGCTTATGATGGTCGTGTCGTTGTAGGCAAGGTCAATGTCGATGAAGAGCCAGAATTGGCTGCTCAATTTAGAGTAAGCAGCATTCCAAGCGTCTTCTTCATCAAAAACGGCGAAGTTGTTAAGCATGCTGTCGGTTTCCAAGAGTATGATAATTGGGTTGCAATCATCGAAAGCTTGTTGTAATTCCTAATTAATTTAAGTGTGTAACTTTGCATATTGAAAGCCTAGTACTTGTCTGAGTATTAGGCTTTTTATGTATTTTCCAGCTAATCATCCAGTAACACTATAAACTTATAATGTCGGAAACATACTTCTGGGGGAGGAACTACGAATATGAAAAAATCAGCTAAATTTATGCTGCTTTTAGTGGCCTTCAGCCTAGCTAGCTGTGGCAAATCACACAGCCAGCCAAGGGCCACTACATCAGCTATTACAAATTCAGATACAGTGCAAACAGCTTCTAATGAAGTTCAGCCTAATGAACAAGCTGCACCTGTTCTGCGTAATACCATTCAGCTTAACTTAGAAAAGCTTGCAACTGACAATCTATCGTTCAAACGTTATGCATTAGGCAAAGCTTTGCCAGACGGTTTACCTACGGTTTTAGCAATTAAAAATGGTAAACTTTTTTATATGTGCAAAAAAGTGCCAGACAATATGTCTCAGGCTGAAATCAACAGCTTGTTAAGAAACAGTCAGTGGGGAGCTAAAAAATATTATTTCGGCACTTATGATCTCGCTACAAAAACGAAACAAGAAATCAAGCTAGACGATTGGTACTTGGGTAACGAGAATTACGCCTATTGTGTCTTAGACGACAATCACATGCTTGTTGTCTACAATTCAACCGAAAAAAGCCCCAAGTTCAAAGATGTCCACAGCAAAATTGCGTTACTTGATTTTAGCCAGCAATCAACTAGCCTTTTAGCAGAATATACGAGCTTTGATTTTGATGGTATCAGTCCTATTCGCCAATTAGCAAAAGATAAACTGGTTTTCGTATTAGATACAACTACCAATTTCGCTAGCCGTGAAATTCAGCAAATCGTCCTCTGCTATGACATCAAAGCTACAATGCTAAGTGAGCTTATGCGGGCTAAGCCTATATCTGCCAGCGAAAAAGAGGTATATGGGCTTGACTGTCAGGACGGCAACGTAAAATTGCTAGTGAAAAGTTATGGTAAATACTTTTTGCGTACGCTTAATCCTGAGGGCAATCAAATTGACGAGTTAGAGCTAACAGATCTTAATGAACTCAAAGCGGCAAAAAATTATGCGTGTGACTTTATGGTGGACGGCAATTTTCTCTTTGTGAACTTTGAAGATCGTAATAACAAAATTGGTAATCTTACGGCCGTAATCTTACGAAAAATCGGTCCATATTATCATGTGCAAAATACTGAAGGACTCCATTTACAGAGTGTACCTACAGCGCATAGAAAAAAGCCATCTGATCCATTCAGCATGGCTAAATCTAAGCTAAATGAAACAGAAACTTACCAATATTACGCTTATTACCCTGACGAAAATGTCTTTGATCTCTTAGATACAGGCTTAACGGCCAAAAATAACCAGCTGTATACGCTAATAGATAGTGACAAGCCAAAGCTATTTGTAGCTGCATCTAGCCCGAATGATGGCGTTGCTTATTATCTTTCTAATTGGCCCAAAACTGATTAGACAAACAGCATGTCATTTGCTCTGCACAATGTGCAGAGCTTTTTTCTTGGTATAATGGCCATAGTTAAGGAAGGCAAATTATGGCACTGGAAGTTCAAAGTATTAACGCTGAAAGTTTATATAATAAGAGGCTTCTTCGCCCTCAAGCTTTGCATAAAGGGCAAATGGGCAAGGCTTTGCTCTTGACAGGCAGCTTAACTTATCCTGGAGCGGCTTTACTTAGTTTAGAAGCTTGCTTGCGTTCAGGCGTTGGCTATGCGCATTTGTTGTGCGCCAAGGAATTAATCCCCCATTTTGTTGTGAAGTTGCCAAGTGCCTTGTATCATGCCCAAACAAGTTTGGAAACATCGACTCAGAGAGAAGATTTTTGCAAATTAATTCACCAAATGGACGCTGTCTTAATTGGTTCAGGGTGCAGCCTTTCAGAATTAACCGAATTGGAGTTAGAGCTTTGCCTACTTAATGTCGATAATTTGCTGATTGATGCCGATGCGCTAACTATCTTAGCTAAATGGCAAACGAATGGTAAGCTGCAAGGTCTGCTCAAGAAACGAAGCAAACAGAACTTAAAGCCAATCTTGCTGCTGCCGCATTTGGGTGAGTTAAAGCGTCTATATGCAGCCTTAGCTAATTCTCGTCAAAAGCTTGAGCATACGAAAGCACTAACTTATTTGAAAGAAGCGCTAAAGACCATATCACCTGAGCAAGGTAAACTGACTGAGCCAGATTTGGAGCGCCTAGCCTATGCACTGATAGTTAGCCAAAGTTATCAGGCTTATGTGGTAGTTAAAGGTGCGCCGACTTACCTTCTAAAAGGGGAGCTAAATTCCGCTGCACCTGAAAATAGCAATTTAACTATTTATCAAAATACAAGCGGCTGTAACGCCTTGGCCAAAGCTGGAAGTGGTGATGTCTTAGCCGGTTTGTTGGCAGGGCTTATGGCCCAGGATCTAGCACCTGATCTAGCTAGTCAGTTATCTGTTTACGTACATGGTGCTGCTAGTGAAATACTCAGTCAAGCATCAGCTAGCCGTTCTATCCTGCCTAGTGATTTGCTAGCTGTCTTTGGTCAAGTTTTCCAAAGTATCGGTTGGGATTAGTTCGCTTACAGTTCAATCTTTGTGTACTAAAATGTCTGTGTGCACGGTGTGGCCGACAACCTCATTGACTATTTCAGACTATTTAGTAAAGAATTGTCAATGACAGTTTAACCCATATGCGTTTCTAAGGAAAAAGCCCACTTTAACAGTGAGCTTTTCGCATTTTTTATTTAAGTTCGCATACACGGTGCTAATGTGGAGTGTAGACAAACAAATAGCCACTTTTAGTCGCTGGATAATAAATATACAGCTTATGTTTAGCAATTGTTCTGTACATAAGTTGCTTATCAAACTGCGCATTCAGTAACAAGTCCGACAGCTTTCCGCTAAATTCTTTTTCTTTGATGTATGTATACACAAATGACTTTGTCCAACTTAAAGCTTCGCTAAAAGCCTTGTCATTAGCCTGCCAATTTGCTGGCTGCCAGCTCGATTTATCTTCCGCATCTAGCTCCCCTGTGAGAGCATACACATAAAAACGGTCACTATCTGCAATGTAGTGCTTAAATAATAATTCAGCTTGCATATTGGCTGGTAATTCAGCTAAATCATGCTTAGGATTATATTTGTCACGCATAGCAAAACTAATGCGTACTGATATTGGAGATAATACGCCAAGATGGGATTCTGTTAAATGGCCACAAATAATTAACTGTATATAATTAGCTGCAGCTTTTCTACATTTCAATCACAGCATCAAATTTGGCTAAGGTAGCTGGATCAAAGTTATGGCTGATCATCACAATGCCAACATCCTTTAATTCAAGCAAAATCTTTTCAATATCCGCCCGATTGACTGGATCAAGTTGCGATGTAGCTTCATCAATAAAGAGGAAATCAACATCCTTGACCAAGGCTCTCGCAATGGCAATGCGCTGCTTCTCACCACCTGAAATTTGCTGACCATTTGAGCTTATCTTTGTCTCAAGCCCATTTGGCAATTTAGCAATAAATTCATCCAGCTTCGCTACTTTAATAATATTGGCTAATTTAGCCTCTGAAATCTCACTACCTAACAAAATATTCTCCCGAATAGTTTCATTCAGCAAATAAACATTCTGTTCAATGTAAGACAAATGTCTAAAGTAAGATGTCAAATCTAGCGCTTTTATGTCATCGTCATTGACTAAGACCTGGCCGCTATCAGCCTGATTAATGCCCAGCATCAGCTTCATTAAGGTAGACTTACCGCTACCTGATTCACCCTTCAGAGCATATTTTGCTTTGGCAAATTCATAGTTGAAATTTTTGAGAATGGCTCGCTCACCATAATTAAAGCTGACATTCTTCAATTCAATGCCATCTACACTAGTTTGCAATGACTTTGTTTTACCAGTTTGGTGAATTGTATATTTATCGGTTATAGCAGACACGGAAGAAATAACAGCTATGGCTGACATGAAGCCTTGCACACCGTTAAACAAATTACCTGACAAGGCCCCTATACTGAATGCACTACCAGGGCTAGCGTAGCCTAAGCTAGAAACATACAATGCAAAGATAATTAAACCTGCCTGCGATGCGAAATTCACGAAAAATAGTGCTGTTTGCGTTTTAGCCATCGTTAGATTGTATTGGTAATATTTCTTTTCCCGCATATGATTGGTATTGACCATTCTTTTTAGAAAATAAGCCAACTTATTGGCAAAGAAAAGTGTATAAATACTTTCTAAGTTATCGCGCACACCCTCAGTATATTCTTCTTTAGCTACCGTCAATTTTTGTTGCGCTTTCTCCACAAATTTGTTGACTAAAGCTGGCACTAACAAGGAAATTAAAAATAACACGGCTGCTGCTATGGCAAAAATCCAATGCACCATAACAATTGCGATAAAAGCAAGCACGATCATGGTGATGTCGTAAGCGCCACCAACTATATTTGTGTAATATTTGGCTTCTAGTTCGTCCACATCATTCAAATACCAAGAAATTTTCTTGCCCGTATTCTTACTTGAAAGCAAATCAGCTGTATTAGCCACTACGCTTTCAGAAATTTGCTCACGTACGAAGGTATTGACACGACGAATATAGATAGCCCTAACCCAATCTGAAACGAAGTTTAGGAACATCATCAGGATAATTAAGCCGATAACTGTTAAAGCCGCCTTGTTAAAAGCAGCCTGACCAACTGCATAGCCGTCCAGTAACCATGTCAACGAATAAGACATAACAACCCAAGAGGCGGCTGCTAAAGCTCGAAAGAACATTGCTAATATGGTTATTAAAGCATTTTGCTTAAGCGCCTTGTTTAGCCAAGTATTGCCTAGTCTTAACATAAAATTCCCCTCCTACTTAAAGGCAAACAATTTAATCACAGTCAATGCAGGTATATTTACTATCTCTCTATAAAAGGACGTAAAATTTTCACCTTCATTTTTAAGTTTTTCAAAAATACTCAACAATTTGCAAAATGTTATTAAACATTTGTTTGCTATTTATCGAAATTATAGTCTCTTTTTTAGAGTATGCAATAATTGTCTATAGAATTTGTGCATTTTGCATTTTATTCAACGTTTAGAAATCATAATTTGTGCATTTCATTGTCTTTGTAAGTAGTTGGAATAACTCGCTAAGCCCTATAACTGTTAGTTTTACTATTTTGATCGCTGCAAGCTTCGGCTATCAACTAATTAAAACAGTATTTACAGATTTAAAAACAAACAAGCGCCCAGCTATCTCTATCTCCTAGCCGAGCGCTTGCATATATTAACAATTCGTTGCGTATCTTTAACTAAATAAGTCTTTCATTTTTGTGAAGAAGCCATTTCGTTCGTTGTAGCTGTCATCGCTTAACAGACTATCGAATTTTTCCAAAGCGGCTCTTTGCTCATCATTCAAGTGACGTGGCACTTCCATTTTGACTTTAGCATAATGGTTACCACGTTTATTTGCATTGTTGACGTAGCTAATGCCTTTACCAGTCAAGCAAATTTGCTCGCCAGCCTGTGTTCCTGGCTTAATCTGATACTTCTCTTTGCCATAGACAGTTGGAATTTCCACCTCTGCTCCCAAAGTAGCCTGGGCAAATGTCAATGGTAAGTCGCAATAAGTATCATAGCCTTGACGATGGAAAATTGGATGCGGACGAATGATAATCTCAACATACAAATCGCCATTTGGACCGCCATTTTCGCCAGCAGCACCCTCGCCGCGCAAAACTAAGCGCTCTTCCTCGTTGATACCAGCAGGAATTTTGACTGTTAAAGTTTCAGAGCTATTGACCTTGCCGCTACCATGACAGACTGTGCAAGGATCTTGAATAATTTCGCCTTGACCATGACAAGCTGAACATGGTCTTTGCGTCATCATAATGCCCATTGGCGTACGTTGTTGTTGGCTTAAGACACCACTACCATGGCAAGCTGAACACTTAATAGCTGACTTACCAGGAGCTACACCTGAACCATGGCAATTATTACAATTAACCACACGATTAGGCTTGATCTTCTTCTCTGTACCATTAACAGCTTCCATGAAATCAATGGCTAAACGGAACAACAAAGTCTGACCTTTTTGTGGTTGGCGTTGATAACGGCCACCGCCAAAGCCACCGAAACCAGAGCCGCCGAAGCCACCGAACCCGCCAAAGCCAGATCCGCCGAACAAGGAGCTTAGAATCTCGCTAAAGTCGAAATCAGCTGCAGCACCACTAAAGCCTTGGCCATCAGCCCCAGCAAAGCCATATTGATCATACTGGCTACGCTTTGTGCTATCACTCAAAACAGCGTAAGCTTCATTGATTTCCTTAAATTTTTCTTCTGCGGCCTTGTCGCCTGGATGTAAGTCTGGGTGATATTGTTTAGCGAGTTTACGATAAGCTCGTTTCAAGTCACTCTCGCTCGCATCCTTGCTAACGCCCAAGACCTCGTAATAATCTTTCTTTGCCACTATTTATTACCTCTAGACTTAGGAAAAACTAGATCAGCAGTTTTTGCCGACCCAGTTTTTCACCTGCTCATTCAATCTAAACTTTAGCGCTTGTATTAGTCTTTCTTGAAATCAGCCTCATAAGTGCCGCCATTGTTAGCACCGTTATTGCCTGTGCCAGCTTGACCGTTTGCACCGTTAGCGCCTTGTTGAGTCTGTTGATTTGCTTGAGCTTGCTGAGCTTGTTGTGCCATTTCTTTGTATACACGCTCTGTGCCCTTGTAAATAGCTTGTTGCAAAGCTTCCATCTTCTTCTTGATGTCTTCCAAATCTTCTGAGGTCTTAACAGCTTCCAAATCCTTCTTAGCAGCTTCGATGCCACTCTTCTCATCAGCTGTTAATTTCTCGCCCATATCCTTGAGCGTCTTTTCTGCCATATAGCAAGCTTGTTCAGCGGAGTTATGAACTTCAGCCTTATCACGGGCTTTCTTATCTTGTTCAGCAAATTGTTCAGCTTCCTTAACAGCCTTTTCAATATCTTCTTTACTCATGTTAGAAGATGCTGTAACTGTGATGTGTTGCTCTTTACCAGTACCTTTATCTGTTGCAGAAACGTGTACAATGCCGTTAGCATCAATATCGAATGTAACTTCAATTTGTGGGATGCCACGTGGAGCTGGAGCGATGCCATCGAGAACGAATGTACCTAACAGCTTGTTGTCTTGAGCCATTGTACGTTCACCTTGTAAGACGCAAATTTCAACTGAAGTTTGGCTATCAGCAGCTGTAGAGAAGATTTGACTCTTCTTAGTAGGGATAGTTGTGTTACGCTCAATAATCTTTGTGTTGATGTCGCCCATTGTCTTAATACCTAAGGACAAGGAAGTAACATCGAGCAATAACAAGCCCTTAACTTCACCAGTCAAAACAGCAGCTTGAATAGCAGCACCGATAGCGACGCACTCATCAGGGTTAATGCCTTTGAATGGTTCTTTACCAAAGAATTCTTTAACAGCTTCTTGAACAGCTGGAATACGAGTTGAACCACCAACCAAGAGAACCTTGTGAATATCGTTATTTGTTGCGTTTGCATCATGCATAGCTTGACGAACTGGGTCCATGCACTTCTCAACCAAGTCATGTGTCAACTCGTTGAATTTAGCTCTTGTCAAAGTCATATCCAAGTGCTTTGCACCAGAAACGTCAGCTGAAATGTATGGCAAGTTGATGTTGGTTGAAGTCATACCGGACAATTCAATCTTAGCTTTTTCAGCAGCATCACGTAAACGTTGCACAGCCATCTTATCTTGTGACAAGTCCATGCCTTCTTTCTGCTTAAATTCCTCAATCATCCAGTCCATAATGCGCTTATCGAAGTCATCACCACCTAAACGGTTGTTACCAGCTGTGGACAATACTTCGAAAACGCCATCACCAATTTCCAAAATGGACACATCAAATGTACCACCGCCCAAGTCGAAGACGACGATCTTTTGTTCATCTTCTTTATCCAAGCCATAAGCCAAAGAAGCAGCTGTTGGCTCGTTGATGATACGCAAAACTTCCAAGCCAGCGATCTTACCAGCATCCTTAGTTGCTTGACGTTGAGCATCACTGAAGTAAGCAGGAACTGTGATAACAGCTTGGCTGACAGTCTCGCCTAAATAAGCCTCAGCATCACTCTTTAATTTTTGCAAAATCATGGCTGAAACTTCTGGAGCTGTATAATTTTTGTCATCAATTTTAATCTTATAATCTGTACCCATTTCACGTTTGATTGATTGGATCGTACGATCAGGGTTTGTAACTGCCTGACGTTTAGCAACTTGGCCAACCAAGCGCTCGCCTGACTTAGTAAAAGCGACAACAGATGGAGTTGTACGGTTGCCATCTGGGTTAGTAATTACGACAGGATCGCCGCCTTCCATAACAGCTACACATGAGTTAGTTGTACCTAAATCAATACCGATTACCTTTGCCATATCAAAATACCTCCTCAAGCTATCTAATAGCTTATCGAATCTTCTTACTTTCTATTTTCAATCATCTATTTCTAGATTTAATTCCTTATATACTTATTTAACACAAGTTAGCTTAAAAATCAGTTTGCTTATATATCAGTTAGCGACTTTAACTACCGCTGGCCTTAACACCCGCTCGCCATAGAGATAACCAGTTTGGAAAACCTCCACCACTTCATTCTCGCCAAACTGCTCATCTTCAACATGCATAACAGCTTCATGGAAATCTGGATTAAATTTCTCTCCCAAGGCTGCCATCTCTGTCACACCTAATTTATTGAACAATTGTTCAGCTTGCTGATAAACAAGTTCGCTGCCTTTGACTAAGCTTTGCAAAACGCTTGTTGCCTGTTCGCCCAAATCTTGCTGTTCAGCTAATTGTTTAACATTTGAGTCTTTTGCACGGCCCAAATTGTCCAGTAAGAGTAAAAGCTCCTTGCAAATTTTTTGAATTGCATCGCCGTAAATGCGCTCTTTCTCGCTCTGTGTTCTACGCCTGTAGTTATCATATTCAGCTTGCAAACGCATGCTTTGATCTTGTAAAGTTTGTTTCTCTTGTTGTAAAGTTGCTAAAGCCAATTTTGTTTTGGCTAACTCAGCTTTGACTTTTTCTATTTCTGACTCTTTCTCGCAAGCATCTTCAGTTGACTTCTCTGTTTCAGTTGTATCTTCAGATGCAAGCGGTTTGTCTGTTGCAAGTGGTTTATTCTCTCGTTCAGCTTGCGCTGTTTTCTTACATTTTGCTTTTTTCAAATCGTCACCTCATCAATACTACTTTTTATCTTCATTTAATATTTCATGTAAAGTCTGACTTACAAACCTCACACGACTAAGTACTTTCTCATAGTTCATACGTCTTGGCCCTATTACGTTGATCTGACCAATTTGCTGTCCTCTTAATCGGTAAACGCTACTAACCAAACTGCAATCAGCAAAGTCTTGATCTAACAATTCTTGGCCGATTCGAATGGAGTAATAAGCCATTTGGTCATCAGCTGTTGTCGCTTGTTTGTAATCAAGCGGGATCATACCGTGCAAGCTATGAGCGTTACTCAATGTGCCTAGGACTTTTTCAGCTTTGGCAGGATCTTGGAACTCAGGATATCGCAATAAATTAGGCATTCCCTTCACGCAAGCAGAAGGATTATCAGCCTGTTTAATTGCCATCCACGCCTCATAAATCAGTTGATCAATCAGGGTGTTAGATACGTTGGCTGTAGCTTTGGCCTGTTCAATTGTCAAAAGATCAATCTTGGCAAGTGGTGTATTACTTACTGAATGCTCAATTGCTTCGGATATGATTCTAAGCTGTTCTGGCGTGAACAAATCATTGACTTTCACCAAACGATTCTTCATCAAGCCAGCTTGCAAAATCACAATGATCATAATTCTGCCAGGTTCTGTCTGTAACATCCGAATGTGTTTGATATAAGTTGTTTCAGCTTCTGGGGTCAGCAAAATCGAAGCATAGCCTGTTTGTTTGGACAAAAAGTCAGCTGCTTGGCTCAACAAATGATCAAAATTGTCAAACGCCTTGCTAAATTCAGCCTTTATAACTTGTTGTTCCTGTTTGCTCATTTCTTTTGGTTCAATCAATTCATCAACATAAAGGCGATAACCAATATCTGATGGTATACGGCCAGCTGATGTATGTGGTTTTTCCAAATAGCCTAGTTCTTCCAGCTCTGCCATCTCGTTTCTAACGGTAGCAGAACTGTAATTGAGCTTGTGGCGTTTCAGCAAATTCTTGGAGCCAACTGGTTCAGCTGTCATTACATAGTCCGTGATAACAGCCTTCAAGATCTCGCGTTTGCGCTCATCAAGTGGCATAAGTGCTTGCTTGGATTGTTTAGGTTGTTTTTCAACTTTGTCAGTCATCTCACAAGCTCCTTTCCACTTTCATAGGCTTCTTTAGCACTCTGTCTTCCCGAGTGCTAAACATATTGTAACACTATGTGAGTGAAAGTCAAATAAAGACAAAGTCAAATTTGCTCTTTCTTAGCGTCTTTTTAGTAAATATTGTGTGAATAGACCCGTTTAGGCTAAAAGCAAGAGTTAGAAGCAGATTCATAGCGCAAATATTAGCATTTTTAGGAACTAGCAGCGTTTTTGGTAATGAATGACTACTTGAATTTTCCCTCTAAACAGCAGCTTGCAGAAATGTAGTTAGATACATAAGTATTGGCTTAGTTGACCGCACTCAAGCAAAAATCAGGCTCCGCATATACCACGAATTTTTGAATTTTTGAATTAAATTTCTGCTCACAGCCAGCTTGTGTATGTATACACTGAAGATAGTTCTCTAAGGCAGAAACAGCAATACACAAGGCAGCTTAAAAGCTCAATCAGCTGTAATACGTTTGCTTTTCATCTGTTAGGGAAGGATAATTAATAGAAAGTAGTGTATTTCATTTGCAGCTAGATTTGATATTTGAGTGGGATGAACAAAAAGCTTGGCGCAATAAGTTGAAGCATGGTATCAGTTTTGAAACAGCTGTGCATGTTTTTGACGACCGCAATCGAATTAAATACTTTGACGAGAAACATAGTTATTCAGAAGCCAGATACATCACTATCGGCTTAGTAAGAGAAATCGTAGTAGTAGTTTACATATGCCGTGATCCTTCCATACGAATTATCTCAGCTCGCAAAGCTAACGAAAAAGAAATAAGGAGATACCAAGATGGCTATTAGAACTTACATACTAAAAGCAAATCAGCAACTTAATAAAGCGCAAATCGCCGAATTAAAAAATCTGCGAGATTTTCCCATCGTATATGATGAAGATTGCCGCAAATTAACTGCTGGAGAATTGGCCAAATTCAAGCGCGTTTCTGACATCAAATCAACCCACAAACACTTTACGCTTGATACTCACCCGGCTAAAGAAAACTAAGTAAACTTATAAATTCCAATCCGCCAATTTAAGTTGCAAGTCTAACTGGCTTTGCCTAATTCTGAAATAATAATGAAACATTCACAGAAATGCTATTCCACCAAAAACTTGCTAAACTTAGGCAAAATATATTTTTAGTTGCTGGCTAATATCTAGCAATAAGGAGGATCTAGTGAAAAAATATCTAGCACTCGTTTTAAGCATCACCTTGCTTGGCTCATTTTTAGGCGCTTGTCAGAAAAAGACTACAGCTCCTAGCCAAACAGCAGACGAACAAACTAAGCAATCGGCATCTGAGAGTAAAGCTGAGGCAAGCCATGAGGACGTAGCTACCGTCATCCAAGCAGCCGAAAAGCTCTCTAATAAAGAATTGTTCGAAAAAGCTGTTAAAGAATTAGATGGCAAAACAATGTATGGTATCGGCACTTCCAGCCGGGGCAAAAATGCTGCTGAAAACTTCATTAAAGAATTAAAGAAAATCAAACCAGATTTCAGTGGCAAAATCGCCTGGTCGCAGCCAAAGAACAACTCCATTTTTGAAGCTTTGACAGCCGATATTCAAGGTGAAACAGGCACTTATGCCATGACCATGTTGACAGACGGCTTACAAGTCAAAAACAAGCTCGTTGATACGGGCCTCTTGTTGAACTATATTCCAAAAGATTTTGCTGAAGCTAAAGGCGTCAACCTCGATCGTGACGGCAAACCTTTCTTGAACCTCTTAACTGTTGTCAAAACTTTCATGTTGAACAACCAAGGCGAACGTCAAATCAAGAACTTCTGGGATCTTGTCGCTAAAGACAGTCATCCGCTTTTCATGGGTGTCAACAGTGAAACTATCGGCAAAACATTCTTGTATATGCTGACGAATGAAAAATACGCTAACTTGGTCAAATACGCTTTCGATAAGTTATCCAAAGACCAACAAGCTTATTTCCAACCAACTATTGATGCAATGCAAAAAGAAGCTAAAGAATTAGGTTTGGAAGCGGAAAATGCTGCCTATGGTTTAGCTTGGGTCAAGCTTTGGTGCGAACAATATAATAAGGTAACAGATGATGGCCCGATCTGTAAGCAACTTGTTTCTAAATCCGCAGTTGACGAAGTTGGCTTGCTTGTTTACTCCAAATTGCGTGCCGTTGAAGAATCTGCTGAATCTTCAGTCAAGAATGTCGATATTGTGGCTTATCAAGATGATTATGTCGGCATTGGTGGTTACTCTTTCAAGAATTACCTCATGATTCCAAAAACTTCACCGCTTCCATGGTCAGCCTGCGCTTTCATCGCTTATATGACGACATACAAAGAGGGCTTCCAGGCTTGGGGCAAGGATATTGGTTCCTATGCTACAAATCCAGCTATCAACCAAGATCACAGTAAAGATGGTGTAGTTGACGGTAAGTTAGAATTCCCAGCCAAAAACGACCGTGGTATCGACTGGTGGATCAACGAAGCTAATGTTGTTGTCGAAGAGCCGGAATATTTAGCTAAGGTTGCACCTGTTCTAAGTGATGTAGTTGATGGTTGGCTCAAAGAATAATCTCGTCAAAGCTTAAATCTACAATTACTATAACCGTAATTAAAACAAGCTCGGCTAAGCCGAGCTTGTACTTTGTTTAACCTATCTTAGTAATATAACTTAAGCGAGCATAAACGCCATCACAGTAATTAGCCCACACTAAACTTCTTGGATTAGTGCCGAAATCTATCTGCGGATCGCGTTGTTCGGCTATGAGCTGGTTAGAAAAAGCTATATTCTTCGACTTAAGAGCATAATAAATTTGATTTTCAACTTTTACCTCATAGGCTTTAGGGATAAACGCAATACGATATATACGCTCTTGTTCCGCCTCAGTTTTAGCTAGGTTATATAAGCTGTATGCCAAAGAATTCGCAAGTTCTTCATGATAAGCAAAATGTTGCTGCATAAATTGCTTAATTTCAGCTGGCAAATCAGGTTGTTTAAGTACAAAGCGCAAGCGATTGTATCTAGCTAAGCCTTGGACCCCACATCCTATACTAATCGGGAGCAAAAAACATTCTCTAACCTCAATCAACTTATCATGATAAAGGAAAATCTGTTTTTCACTCGTCAACTCATTTTTCAAGGCTGCCTTACTGATATTCTTTCCATTTGCACTTATAAAATCACTTCTAGGATCTTTATCATATTCAAAAATAGTCACATATACTATTTTGTCATCGAAATTGTCCTCCGTCAGCAATTTACAAGGCATTTCCTCAGAGTAAAATCCTGTCCCACTAGGAAGCATACACTTTATCGAAGAAGGATCAGCGTGCTTATCAGAATAGGTGATTGTGGGCGTCAAAGCTGAACTTCGTGTAGAAGTCAAAGTTGGCATAGAAGCATTCAGCTTATCTGCATCCCTTGCCGGTTTACAAGCTCCAATCATTGCAAGCAACACAATACAAGCTAGAAGCGATTTAGCCGATTTATTTATACTCAACATAATAAGTACCTTGTGCATAAGCGCCAGCTACAACAGGGTACTCAGCCCTAATTGTTGTTCCATACCCCTGTTCATCGTAGTAAGTAGCTCGTACAACTTTCATTCTTGGTCTAAAAAATATAGCGCCTGTTTTGCCAGCTGGAACTTGATGTGTGTGACTCACTATAACTGGTTTCTGTAGTTGCACTTAAGCCAATTGAACCACCAATCTTAGCACTCACCATTTTGAACAATTCTGCCTCAACACCGTAATCTAAGCTTACGGAATAGGTAGCTGAAAATGTATGTCCAATTGAAACACTTATCGTTGCCGGTCCTTCAGAGTAGCGACTAACTTGTACTCCGTAGCCATCTTCTTCAGTAATACTATCTATAATAATTTCATTATAAAAAGAACCAATAGGTTTTAGTAGCAGCTGTGCTTTAGTTGAATTAACCAATTCATCTGTTCCTGTTTCAGCTAAAATTGATGTTCCACTAAAAGCAAAAGCAAATCCAACAAGAAGCGCTAACAAACGTTTTCTTAACATAAGAATATCCCCGTTGTTTTCTTTTATCATATCATAAATTAATATTTTTTATTGCAGTTCCCCTTATTATTTCCTATAAATTATCGTCATTATTATTCATTATCAACAATATAATAATTATTTTGTTCTAAAGTTTTCTTTTTTCTGTTCATTAATCTAGCTTCAGCCACATCACGCTCTAAAAATTAATTCAATTAAGGTATTGATTATTATTAAGGCATCAGCTAATATAGTCTGAAACCCCAAAATTAAGAACAAATCATGATGATATGTAATTGTATAAGATAATAAAATTAAGTCATTGTGCATATAGCTCAATTTTCACTTCTTCTATCTATCGGTTATTTGTGCAATTTTTTGGACAAATGTAAAAAATAGGTTTATAATCTCCTCTGATAGCAAGTGAGGCCTTTATCCTGCTTCTGTCATAAATTATTACGAAAGCGCTAGTGATGACTAGCAAAGGGGGAGGACCCAATGAAAAAATGTTTGGCTTTAACACTCAGTTTGGTTATGAGTGTTGGCTTGTTGGCTAGCTGTGCTAAACCAGCTGATAAACCAGCTGGTTCAGAGGCTAAAAAGAATGAGCAAGCTGCAGCTGATGGCGATGTTGCCAAAGTAATTGCTGAAGCTGAGAAAATGTCCAATGAGGAATTGTTCAAAAAAGCTGCTGAAGAATTGCAAGGCAAAACCATGAACGGTATTGGTAACTCCAGCCGTGGCAAGACTGCAGCTGAGGGTTTCATCAAGGAATTGCAAAAGATCAAATCCGATTTCAACGGCAAAATTGCTTGGTCACAGCCTAAGAACAACTCCATTTTTGAAGCTTTGACAGCTGATATTAACGGTAATACCAAGACATATTCAATGACATTGATCCAAGATGGTAACCAAATTCAAAGCAAGATGGCTGATACGGGCCTCCTCTTGAATTACATTCCAAAGGACTTTGCTGGTGCTAAGGGCGTAGATGTCGATAAGAATGGTAAGCCTTTCTTAACTTTGCAAACATTGATCAAGGTTTTCATGATCAACAACCAAGGTTCAACCAAAATTACTAACTTCTGGGACTTTGTTGCTAAGGACGGCCATCCACTGTTCATGGGCTTGAACAGTGAGCCAATTGGTAAGAACTTCCTTTACATGTTGACAAGCGAAAAGTATTCTGACTTGGTCAAGGCTGCTTTCGATAAATTGTCCAAGGATCAACAAGCTTACTTCCAACCAACAATCGATGCAATGCAAAAAGAAGCTAAGGACTTAGGTCTCGAAGCTAAGAACGCTGCTTACGGTTTGGCTTGGGTAAAGCTTTGGTGTGAACAATTCAACGAAGTAACAGATGATGGTCCTATCTGCAACCAGTTAGTCACAAAATCAGCTAGCGGTCAAACAGGTTTGCTCGTTTATTCTAAGTTACGTTCTGTTGAAGAATCAGCTGAATCTTCAGTAAATAACGTTAATATCGCAGCATATCAAGACGGTTACACAGGTATCGGTGGTTACGGTTACAAACACTACCTCATGATTCCTAAGACTTCACCATTGCCATGGACAGCTTGCGCATTCATTTCATACATGACAACAAGTAAAGATGGCTTCAAGGCTTGGGGTAAGGATATGGGTGGTTACTCTGCTAACCCAGCTTGCAACCAGGATCATAGTAAAGACGGCGAGAAAGATGGAGAATTGCGCTTCCCAGCTAAGAACGATCGCGGTTACGATTGGTGGGTAAACGATGGCCAAATCGTCCTCGAAGATCCAGTATATTGTGCAAAGGTTTCACCAGTTCTCAGCGATACTATTGATAGCTGGAAGAAATAAGCATAATTAAGCTGTATATTCTTTAAAATAAGCATATGCTACTATGAACCGGGGCAAAACTCGGTTCATAGTGTTTAAGTAAGGAGCAATAAACCCATGCTTGACACTAATTCATTGGGTAGTCATCCCTACCTCAATCGGTGTAAAAACTACTTGAAGAAGCCGCAAAACGCTATTCTTGTTGTACTTGGCATTTTTTTGAGTATTGCTACTATTTTCCCAATGGTAACAATTTGGCTGGATACTATTTCTATCCATGCTGGCTCTGTGGATGCTCAATTTTCTGGCCGTCAAAGCGGCTATACGCTCTATAACTGGATCGATATTCTTTGCGGACGTTTAGCCAAACGCAATTTCTGGATTCCGCTCCAAAATACAATCCTCTTATCTGCTTTATCTTGCTTCATCGCCATTTGTTTTGGTGGTATTTTTGCCTATTTAATCACGCGTACAAACATGAAGGCAAAAAAATATTTGAGCAATATTTTTATCTTCCCATATGTCATGCCACAATGGACTTTGGCTGTTGTTTGGCAAAACATGTTTTACAGTAAAGCTGTTACAGGCGGTTCTGACGGCTTATTGACAGCTTTGACAGGTATCCAAATGCCACTTTGGTGGTGCCAGGGCTTGTTCCCAACCGCACTTGTTTTGGGTACTCACTATGCTGCTTTTGCTTATATTCTCATCGGCGGTATTTTCCAAAATATGGACGCTAACTTGGAAGAAGCAGCTACAATTCTTAATACGCCTAAGCATCGCATTTTCATGCGCATCACATTGCCAATGGTGCAACCTGCTATTCTTTCAACTATCCTTCTAGTTTTCAGCAGCGCCATGGGCAGTTACCCAGTTCCTCACTATTTGAACTTCACAACTTTGGCTACAAAATATGTTGATTTGAACGTTAATAGAGCCGGCCAAGCTAGTGCTTTGGCTGTCATTATGATGTTGTTCGGTATCGCTATTTTGATCGTCAACCAATGTGCTACTGGTGGCAGAAAGAGCTTTACAACAGTTACTGGTAAATCTGGTCAAGCTTCTAAGTTTAATTTGGGTATTGGTAAATATATCATCCCTGTCTTCTTAGTTATTTTGACTTTCTTTACAAGTATCTTCCCTGTTATCTCTTTCGCATTAGAAACATTCTTGCCTAACCCTGGTGATTACAGCTTCTTTAAGACTTGGAATCCTGCTAACTTAACAACTAAGTGGTGGTTAAGCAGTTCAGGTTCAGCTGGTAGTATGTTCGGCCAAAAAGGTATTCTCTACAACACCACTATCTGGCACGCTTTCTTCGGCACTATCTTAGTTGCCATCAGCTGTGCTTTCTTAGCTGGTACAATTGGTCTATTAGTTGGTTATTGCGTCAGCAAGAATCGTAAGAGCAAGTTCGCCGCTTATGTAAACAGCGTGGCTTTCTTGCCTTACCTCTTACCTTCTTTGGCTGTTGGTGTTGCTTTCTTCATCTTCGGTTCAAGAGTTGGTTTGTACAACACTTACATCCTGTTGATTTTGGCTGGTACAATTAAATACATCCCATTTGCATCCAGAGCTTCCTTGAACTCAATGTTACAGATCAGTGGTGAAATTGAAGAATCAGCCATCATTCATAACATCCCTTGGACGCAGAGAATGTGGCGCATTATCATCCCAATTCAAAAATCAGCTATCTTGAGTGGTTACCTCTTACCTTTGATGACTTGCATTCGTGAATTAACACTTTTCATGATGCTTTGTGCTCAGACTAAGCTCTTAACCTTACTCTTAGATTACTTCGATGAAATGGGCTTGTATGCTTTCTCATCTGGTATCAATTTGATGTTGATCATCTTCGTTATTGCATGTAACTTTGCTGTGAATAAGCTCACAGGCGCTAGCCTCGATAAAGGTATTGGAGGAAACTAATATGGCAGAAATCATTCTTGAAAATATTGTCAAACGCTTTGATAAATTCTATGCTGTTGACCATTTGAACTTAAAAATTGCTGATGCTTCATTCGTAACCTTGCTCGGCCCTTCTGGCTGCGGTAAAACAACAACCTTGCGTATGATTGCTGGTTTGGAAACACCAACTTCTGGTCGTATCATCATCGATGGCGTGCCTGTATTTGATAGTGAAAAAGGCATCAACGTGCCAGCTAACAAGCGTAACGTCGGTTTCTTGTTCCAAAACTATGCTCTCTGGCCAAATATGACTGTGTATGAAAACATCGCCTTTGGTCTAAGCAATATTAAGAAACCACTCAAGGAAGTATGTCATGAGTATCGTCAGGCTGACAAGCTTTACAAAGCTTTATCTAAGCCAGAAAATCTCAAGCTCATCTTCCAAGAGAGCCGCGATAAAGACGGCAAATTGGACGTGAAAAAAGCGCAAATTCTCCTAATCGATTTCTACGAAATCAGCCTGAATGATGCTAAGAAGATTTTGAGTTGGAGCTTACAGGCTGAGGAAGACTTAACTGCTAAAGCTAACAGCTTAGCTAAAGAATATGAGAAGACCTTAGCTACATTAAAAGAGCAACTCAAGGCAAGTGGGCGTGAGATCAATGAGAATTATGAAATCATTGAAAATGGTGAAGTTAAAAAGACAACTCGTAAATTGACCAAAGAAGAAATTGATTTACGTGTCCGAGCCGTTTCGCGTATTGTTAAAATCGGTATGTTCATGGATCGTTATCCAAATGAATTGTCTGGTGGTCAGCAACAACGTGTCGCTATTGCTAGAACTTTAGCTCCAGCTCCATCTGTTCTATTCATGGATGAGCCATTATCCAACCTCGATGCTAAATTGCGTTTGGAGATGCGTTCAGAATTGCAACGTTTGCACTTTGAAACTGAGTCAACCATCATCTACGTTACACACGACCAGATGGAAGCTATGACTTTGGCTAACAAAATCTGCTTGATGGAAAACGGTGTTCTTCAACAGTATGCTGAGCCACTTACAGTTTACAATCAGCCAGCTAATATTTTCGTAGCTGACTTCGTTGGTAATCCTTCCATCAACTTAATTGAAGCTAGCGCTTCTTCTGAAACAGATAAATTAAAGCTTAATTTGTTTGATGATGTTAAGGCTACCTTCATACCAAGCAAGCCTATCAACTTCATGGACTATCACGAAGTGCAAAGGAAGCAAACTGAAGCTAAACTCAACATGCTTCTCGAAAGACAGCAACAAAAAGGCTATGTTGAAAAGAGCAACCGTGATAAGCTCTTCCGCTATCCAATTGCTAAGATCAGTAACGGTCCTGAGATTGAAGCTCATCATACAATTAAATCTTCTGATTACGTCCTTGGTGTTAGACCAGAATCAATCATCATTCAAGCTACGCAAGAGAAATTAGATGACTGTTTGACAGCTGAAGTTTACTCTGTGATGCCAACTGGTATGGAAACAACCATGAAATTAAAAGTGGGTGAATTCCTCCTGACAGCCGTCTTCTTCGGTGGTGTTGTATACCCAATCGGTACTGAGCTTAAGATTAAGTTCAAGCCAGAAGAAGTCCGTATCTTCAGTCGCTTAGATGGCAATTTGATCACAAGTGGTTCACTTGAGCTCCACAAATAAGCTATTTATGCGCAAAGCTAAGCCGTGACATAGTCACGGCTTTTTTATTGCAAGCAAATAATTTCAATACAAATACCAATAAATAGCGTAATTTACAATTAAAAGAAAATAGCCTAACACTAATGGCCAGATCCTGACAGCTTCGTCTAGCTGCTTAGGCCAATTTTCATGGCGCCAACGCACAATCAATTTAGCCGCCTGCTTATAGATATTAGCTTTCTTATTTGGCTCATTCTCAGTTGAATTTACCTTCTTACAAAGTTGACAGAGGTAATAAATCAAACCAGCACTCACAACTATTAACAATATATCTACTACGGCCATTGCTTGACCTGACGAGAAGCTATTACTATTTCGGCTGACCATAGACGGCAAAATGGCACGCTCAACTAATAGGCCAATTTTCACCATAATATTCAAACTAATTACCACATAAATATTGTCACAAATCTGCTTAAAAGAAGCTAAAACAAAGGCTAAAATAAATAAGGAAACAAAGTCAACCTCACTCACATATAAAAGCATCCACGCCATAGCACATAGTATAGAAGCCGACTTAGCCTGGAAATGAACTTTTAGCGCTGTCAGATAAAGTCCGCAAATACAAACAGTTTCAAGCACACTCGCAACTAACACCGAACAAACGAACAACAATATAGATGCTTGGGGATTGCTAGCATTGAGCAACAAAAATGGCGCTTCCAGAATCTCCTGATGCCACGGTGCAAAAATATGCATCACAAGTAAGCGGTTCGTAGCTGTTAGCAAACAAGCTAAAGAAATAGCAATTAACGGCAAAATAACATATACTGTCCGTATCTTTACACTCTGGCCCACTAAACGTTCCACAAAAGGCTTGTGCAATTTGTAGCGACGATATACCCAGTAGGCTGGCAAAACGAAACAGGTCAAATCACGATATAGCGTTCTAAGCACATAACCTGAAACTTGTGTTTTGTAAACTGTCAAAAACGAACCTGGTAAAAGTGCCCATAAGAAATGGGATAATAGCATACAAATTGTAGTTACAAAGAGGTAAGTCGATGCTAAATTAGCACTCGTGCGAAATTGTTTGGCTTTGGACGGCAAGGCTTTCTCTTGCCAATCGCCAGCTTGCACCCTAGGTAGCAGCAGTTTGCGCCACTCCTGAAACAAATTCATAATCGCTCTTTGCCAAAGTTTACGGTGCTGTTTAGGGCGTCTATTCGGCTGTTTGTTATAACTAAATAACAGATCCTTTGCTTCTGGCTTCTTAAAAATATGGCGATCCTCAACTTGTGCTTTATCGTCAATATAAGCAGCAAGCTCATTTTCATCCAACGTCTTCACTACTGTCGGCTTTACACCTGGTTTTAACTTAGTTGCAAGCGACGTATCAAAAGCTAGTTGAATAAGCGGCTTCACCTTTGGCAAACTAGGCTCTGCTTTTAATTTGGAAGCATTTGTAGCTGTTTCTAACGACTTATTTTCATTATGCTCTTCTATCTTAGCTTCTGAATTTACATCTATCTTTGCTTCTTTTGCTTTTAACTCAGATGAAACATTTGCCTCTATCTTTTTTTCGCCATTTACGTCAGTAAATACCTCTCTGTCTGCCCGAGAATTAGCTGTTTCTAATGCATTCTCAATAGTTTCTGGCTGAAAAATAGCTTCCTCATTCTTAACAGTCTCTAATTCACAAGCGTCTTTAAGAAGTTCTGGCAAAGCAGAATTGTCCACCCTGTCTAGTTCGTAAATTTTAACGGCAGGGGAATAAGTACTTGGACCTTTACGATAATTAAGCACCTCGCTCAAAGCGAGAGACTCTAAGCGATTTAATTCCGCCTTTTCACCATGCTCAGACTTAATTTGCTTCAAATCCGCCATTACTTTATCAGTCAAGTCACGTACCTGACCTTCTTCGCTTGCATCAATTAGCGTGTTAATACTTGCATGTTTTAATTTGGGCAAGTTCTTATACGACGGCAAAGGCAAAGTTAGCACCTTGTCTGAATCTTTAACTGAATTAGTTGGCAAATGTTGCTTTTTTTTCATGCTCTAATATAACCTACTCAATGTAAGCGTTTGAGATCTTCCTTTGTCAAAGGTGACAGCGTCATTGTGTATTTAAGATCGATTGACACATAATGACCATTTTGATTGTCATTGCTCAAGAAATAAACCAAATGCACATAGCCTGCTTCTGGCCGACTCAAATCGCAATCAAGTTGTTCTGTCTGCGTAATCATGGGAATATCACCATATGGCGTATGATAATTGCTCTGCAAAATAGTGCCCAACTTAAAGTCTAACTTCAAGGAAAACTCGCCTGCCCTAATGATTGCTAAGCTATCTGTCTCAGTATCGCAAGTTAGCTCTGTATATTGGCTGTACAGACTAGGATCGCTCAATTCTTTCCACTGCAACCTGTATTTCTTAGCACTGAGTTTAGTCCAGGTTGCTTGGCTGCAAACTCTATCTCCACTCTGCTTATCTAAACTTAATAAGCTAGCTAACTCTTCGCTATGCTTGGATAGCATATACAAACGAACGGTGTATCTTTTGCCTTCTTCAATTTTACTTGCTTGGCTAGCTTTACTGTTGCTGCTTTCATTGCCTGACTCAGGCTTAATTGTAGCTGGCTCGTCTAACGATGAAGCAAACATATAACTAGCTAAAGCTTGGTTCAAGCTACTATTAATAGCCTGCTTATCCTGCATAAAAGCATGGTATAAGCCCTCACTTCCCAAGCTGTGATTAGCATGCTGCCGCTTATGCAAATATTCATTGCTTAAAACTGGATGCATATCAAGCTGCTTCAAGCGGCCGTGGCTCTGCTTCTTAGCACCTGTTTGCTTAACAAACTGCTGATATTGCTCAGCCAAAGACTTAACCTGCTTAGCCAGGGCTACTTCTTGCTGCTCTTTGCCTGCTTTCAGGGTTTTAGTTGGAACTTCGCCAGCCAAATCATCCTTACGCAAAACATGCAAAAGATAAGCTGCCTGTTGCTTAGCTGCAATATGTTCCTCTATATCAAGCTTCGCTTTGGCCAATGCAGCTTGTAATTGCCTATTCTTACGCTCAGTTAAAGCCTGTTCGTTGTCGCTATTAGCTTTGCGTCTTTTGTCTGTCATGCCTTAATTTGCTCCTCTCGTTGCTTATTAGCATAATCCTCCAAAGCTAGACAAAGCAAGCGTACACAAAGCTCCTCTGCTTTAATACCAGCTTTGGCAAAAACTTTCGGGAAAAGGCTAATTGATGTAAAGCCAGGGAAAGTATTTATTTCATTCACATACAACTTGTTATCATCTTTATCTAAGAAGAAATCGACTCTCGATAAGCCACTCACTTGCAAATACTTACAAATATCAATTGCATAATCTTGAATTTGGCGAGCCAATTCTGGGGCTAATGGTGAAGGTATGCAAGCTTCCGATGCCTGATTGCTAAAATACTTCGTCTGATAATCATAAACAGCATTGTCGGTTTTGACGATAATTTCGCCAACTGGTCCTGTCAGGTAATAAGGGCTATTGCCTAAAACTGCACATTCAAGTTCTCTCACCCGCTTGCACTTTTCCACAAGTACCAAGCGGTCAAAGCGGCTTGCCTCAGCTAAGGCCAAAAGTAATTCCTCGCGATTATTAACTCGGCTTGCCCCAACTGATGATCCGGCATTAGATGGCTTCACAAAGACTGGATATTTGATAGCTTGTTCAAGCTCTTTCACAACTTCTTCCATATCATATTTCAATCTTTGCCTTTCATAGGCAAGCCATGGCACAACTGGAAGCCCTTTAACCTCCAAAAGTTCCTTGCACGTCACTTTATCCATGCCACAGGCAGAAGCCAATATATCAGAGCCAACGAATGGTACATTGGCTAAGCGCAATAAACCTTGGATTGCGCCATCTTCGCAATTAACGCCATGCAAAACAGGGAAAACAAGATCAATCGGGCTCGCATCTTGGCTTAAAGCTGTCAAAAAGGCACGTGGGCTCGTCACAAGGCTAGGTTCTATTTTGCGTTTAGCTAGCTCATTTCTAGCTATTTTCTCCCAGCTTGCACTGTCTAATTCACCATTAAAAGGATAGGGTAAAAACTCGCCAGTTTCAGTGATGCCAACCAGTGACAATTTGATAGGCAATTTGGCCAGTGCTTGGGCTATGAACTGAGCCGAACGACAAGCAACCATATGCTCGGTGGAACGACCACCAAATAAAAGCAAAATATGTTTGCCTTTGATCATATCCAAAGAAAAAGCTGAATTATAGCCATAGGCCAAACACTCACCCTTAAAATCAAATTCCTGTCGTTGTTTATCCATATAAAACCTCTTTTGCATCCCTTAAAAGTTCTAACTATTTAAAAAAAGCGGCCTTAGCGACCGCCTTAATAAGCATAATTCTATGCTATGTCTAATTGCGCGACCATTCAGATAACTCCTGTTTGTTCTGTCGGACAACTTCAATCATATCATGCAAATTAGTTTCGGTTGCTGTCAGCAACTTGCTCACATAATCTACGGCATAATCATGTAGACTGTTGGCTTCATTCTGAGCAGCTGTAACAATCTCATTCGCCTTAAGCTCAGCTTCTTGCGTAATCTTGTTCTCATCGATCATGGTTGCAGCCTTAATCTCAGCTCTCCGCATGTAATCAGCAGCCTCTTGCTTCGCTTCTTTCATCAAAGCATCTTGCTCTTGCACAATATAATGTGCTTGCTTAATCGCCTCAGGCAATTGCTCCTGCAAGGCGGCAATCAAAGTCAATAAATTCTCACGATTCAAAACAATATTTGTCGATAATGGCAAAGTCTTAGCACTCTGCACCATCAGCTCAATGCGACTTAACAGATTGTAAATTGAATTCTCGTCCCTGACAGGTTGCGCTGATGCGTCATCATAAGCTAAATCATTGTTGTAATATTGTTCAGTCATCTTACCCACCAATAATTGGGCACAATTAGCCCACTGATATAAAATAGTTCTTTTATTTTAGAGCATTTCTGCCCATTTGTGAAGATTAAAAGCCGAATTTTTCGCAAAATAGCCACAAAGTAAAAAATGCACTGCCTAAAAAGGCAGTGCTAATAGATAAGCAAATGAATGCTTATTTTTTACGAACATACTTCAAGCAATCGAGCGTTACAGCTGTCAAGATAATTATACCTGAGAAGACGAACTGTAAGTTGGTATCAATACCTAAAATTGTCAAAGCATAAGTCAATGCCGTGAAAATGACCACACCGACAACCACGCCGGAGATCTTACCGACACCACCTGTGAATGAAACGCCACCGACAACGCAAGCAGCAATTGCATCCATCTCCCAGCCTTGACCATAAGCAGCAGAACCTGAACCAACCATACGCGCACATTCTAACCAAGAACCAAAGCCGTAAAGAACGCCAGCGAGTACGAACGCACCCATCGTGACCCAAAAAACTGAAATACCAGAAACAGCCGCAGCTTCAGGGTTGCCGCCGACAGCAAACAAGTTTTTGCCAAACACAGTCTTGTTCCAAATGAACCATACCACAATGATTGCTGCTACAGCCCACAGAATAATCGTTGGGAAGCCGCCAATAGTCGGAATAATAAGCTTCGGAATTGCTGGCTCAATAGCACCGAACGAAACACCTTTCGTTGCGTAAGTAACGACACCAAAGATGACCAACATATTAGCCATTGTAGAAATAAATGGATGCATCTTGAATCTAGCGGTGAAGAAACCAGCGATTACTGTGAAGAGCGAGCACAAGATCACGCACATAAACAAGGCTAGAATCATGCGCACACCAATTGGCAAATTAGTAAAGTCAAAGGCAATACCAAATACTCTACCAGTATTAACGCCCTTATGCATGATGATAGTCGCAACTGTCATACACATACCAACCATACGGCCAATTGACAAATCCGTACCTGTCAACAGAATTAAGCCAGCAACACCGAGAGCTAAGAACATACGCGGAGATGCTTGCTGTAAAATATTCAAAATATTGTTGTAAGTCAAAAGTTGTGTATTTTTAACAATTGGTGTAATGCTGCTCAAGGCAATGAAGACGAGCAAAATTGCGATATACAAACCGTTCTTCAACAAGAACGAACGAATATTAAAGTTGTACCAATAATTCTCAAAGCGCTGTTCATATGTTTGCTTTAAGGTGAACTTGGACATACGTAAGAGGTCGATCAAATGATACTTATAAGTATAAGCATCATGGCGACGATCTTTGATATTCTGCAAATTCTTCTCATGCTGCAACTTCGCATCAAACAAACGGTTCTTGTAGACGTAATTTTCGTCCTTAATCTCTTGATTATCTTTTAGGCTTTTCAAATTTTGCTGATGTTGCTTAGCTAAATCCGCTTTTACCTGGACATACTCAGCATTTTCTTGTTCTTTCTCAGCCTTTGTGCTGATGAGTACATGCTGATAGTAATCTTTGCGATAATGCTCATCAAGATAAGCTTCACCCTCTGAAATCAGCTTATCAACCTCAGCCTTATTTGCTTGTTCAACTTGCAAAGCCTTAGTCAGCTCAGCCTGATTTTCAGCAATTTCAGCTGTTCGCTTTTCATTACTCAAGCTCTTATCACGCTTAAGCGCATCAACCTGTGTCTGGTAAAACAGCACTTTGTCTGTACCATTTTTGCGCAAAGCGTCGACTCTAGTTTGGATCTTTCCTAGATACTCACTAATTGGTTGACGCAGCTTTTCTTCAGCTTCCAACGTGAGAATTTGCTCTTTTTCAGCCATACTTAAACTCCCTCATTGTATAAATATTTTGCACTCAAGCGCAAAAGCTCTTCTTGATTAGTTTCTTTGGTATTAACAATGCCTGCTAAACGGCCATTTGACATGACAGCTATGCGATTGGTAATACCCAAAATCTCAGGCATTTCAGATGAAACAACGATAACGGTTGTACCTGCTTTTGCCATTTTGATAATCAATTCATAAATTTCGTATTTGGCACCGACATCAATACCACGTGTCGGCTCGTCCATCATAAAGACTTTAGGCCGTCTTTCTAGCCATTTGCCGAAAATAACTTTCTGCTGATTGCCACCTGACAAGCTTGAAATTAAGTCGCTGCTACCCATACATTTAGTGCGCATGACTTTGATTTCATTGTTCGTTGCCTTCACCATCTTGCTATCCGACAAAATAGGACCTGACCTATATTGTGGTAAATTAGCAATTGTCGTATTGAAAGTTAAATCGCCTTTCAGGAACAAGCCATTCGCCTTACGCTCTTCTGTAATCAAGGCAAAGCCATTCGACATAGCTTCCTTAGACGTATTAAAGTTGAGCAATTTGTCTTTGTAATAGACACGGCCAGCGGCACGCGTACGAATTCCGAAAATAGTTTCAAGTAACTCTGTTCTACCAGCACCAACCAAGCCATATAGGCCAAAGATTTCGCCCTCACGCACATCAAAACTAATATCCTGTAGGCGCGGTTCATACTTAGTTGAAAGATGCTGCACGCTAAAAATATAATCCTTCGGTTCATTGTCAACGACTGGGAAACGCTTTTCGAGTGAGCGTCCAACCATCGCCGAAATGAGCTCGTTCATATTCGTTTCAGCCATCTTCTTCGTCATAACTAGATGGCCATCTCTAAGCACTGATACTTCATCGCAAATTTCAAATATCTCATCCATCTTGTGGGAGATATAAACAAATGCAATACCTTGCTTACGCAATTTGCGCATCATGCTGAACAACTTAGCTACTTCCTGCACTGTCAAGGATGACGTTGGTTCATCCAAAACAATTACTTTTGCTTTGTAGGAGATTGCTTTAACAATTTCGCACATCTGGCGCTGCGAAACAGACATCTTGCGCATCGGTTGCGTGACATCCACCGTCATATCTAAGCTACGGAATAGCTCCAATGCCTGCCGTTTCATACGTCCTTGGTCAACAACTCCCAGTTTGTTCGTAGGATAGCGTCCCAAAAACAGATTATCCATGACGTTGCGATCCAAGCACTGGTTAAGCTCCTGATGGACCATTGCAATACCATTTTCCAAAGCCGCCTTAGGATTAGAGAAATTAACCGGCTCACCGTCAAGTTGAATTTCGCCCTCATCTTTTTGGTAAGTACCGAACAGACATTTCATCATTGTTGACTTGCCTGCACCATTCTCACCCATCAAGCCCATGACTGTGCCTTGCTTTACATCAAGATTGATATGATCCAGAACTCTGTTACGTCCGAATGTCTTGCTCATACCCCGAATCGACAAAATGACTTTCGCTTCTACATCCGACATTTTTTACCTCTTGGTCCCCGTTTAACTGTTACACAAATTTAACAGCTAAGTCTATAAAAGATAGGGATTAGAGGAATCCCCCCTAATCCCTAAAATTGATCTGATTTAAGTTAACATATCACTTAAATTACTTGAGTAATTGTGTATAAGAAGCTGCGTTATCAGTCTTAATCATGTTAATGCCGAAACCATCATAAGCAGCTGGATCACCCAATCTGTTTGTAATGTTGGACTCGTTTTGACCATCGCCATCAACATATTCAACTTCTAAGTTCAAGAGCTTGTCGTATTTTTGCAACAATGGCTTGTATGTAGAACCTAAGAAGTTATCAGCGGAGTTGTATGTGTTCAACCAAATCTTCTTCTTTGGATGTTTAGCTTCGTCTAATTGCTTAGAAGCTGGCTCATATGGCTTAGTAGCATCCAAGAACTCTTGATAGTTATCAGCTGTAACAGCAACGTTCAAAGCGTAGAATGATCTCTCTTTTTCAACATATTTGAAAACATCTTTTGTCAAAACGTTGCCAGCATCATCAGCCTCGTCGATACCGGCCTTCATATTTCCGCCGTCCAAAACGTTACGCAAAACACGCAATGTCAAGTAAGCTTGTACGTCAGCGTGCTGGCTGATTGTTCCGCCGTAACCATCTTTGATAGCTGCGACAGCGTCTGTGTTAGCATCGTAACCGAATGTTGGAACTTTGTTAGCATTGGACCAGCCATTGAACATAGCCATACCCATACCATCATTGTTGGAAGCGACGATATCAATTTGATCGCCGAAAGAAGATGACCATGTGCTGATAGCGTTACCAGCTGTACCAGCATCCCATGTAGCACCAGCAGAGTTCTTCATTTCTTGAGAAGCTAATTCACGGATGATGTACTTCTTACCACCAATTTCCATCTCGCCATCTTTAACAACCGTTGCTTTACCATCAACGTTTGTACCAACAGCATCATGTAAGATAACGCCGTCTTTCTCAACAGCTGTACCTAAAGCTTTACGTACGCCACGTGTACGAGCAACTGAATCGTTATGACCGATGTCGCCGATAGCCAAAACGTAACCGATGATACCATCTTTGTTACGGTCCAACTTCTCGCCATTCTTCTCAATATATTTCTTAATCATTTCTCCTTGTAGCTCAGCACCTTGGTTAGCATCGAAGCCGACATAATAAGTGTTCTTATTGAAGTTCAAAGCTTCCATATCTAATTCGCCTGTTGTGCTGTTGGATGGTTGGCGGTTCCACCATACGACTGGTTTCTCTGTTGCAGCAGTCTTTGTATCAGCTTTGCTCTCAGCAACCTTAGTCTCTTCTTGTTTTTTCTCAGCTTGTTTTGTTTCAGCAGGCTTAGTTGCCTTTGTGTCTTTCTGTTGGCCACATGCTGCCAAACCTAATACCATTACGGAGCTTAAGGCTAACGCCATTAACTTTTTCATAAGGTTCTCCTTTAAAATAAAGCTTTCGTGGTGAACATTTGTTCATCACTTATGCATTTTAACTTATTTATGAGCCTCTTTCAACACCTTGCACAATAAGCAAAAATTTATGCTGGCATTTATTGTGTTTTTGCAAAAAAACATTAATGGGCGTATCTTTTACTTAACTTTTTCATTCCACATAAAAGTTACGATTGGCGCGACATTAGGTGCTAAAAGGTTACTTATGTCTTTGTTATAAAGTAACAATTCACGTACCAAAGACGAGCTAACATAAGTCAAATTAGCTGGGGCTGCTAGATAAACGAACTGACAATCTGAAATGAAATTTTGATTAGCTAAAGCATAATCACGTTCATACTCCCAATCTCGGAAATTTCTAACACCACGCACAATAGCAGATGCAGCGAAACGGCGGTACAAATCAACCAGTAAGCAATTATCGGCTACTACCTCAACATTTGGTAAATCAGCGACGCTTTTTTCAATAATAGCTTTCCGCTCTTCGACTGTGAAAACACTCTTCTTGAGGGGATGCTGCAATATAGCAATAATCAACTTGTCCGCATGCAAGCTTGCTTGCTTCACTATGCTCAAATGGCCCAATGTAAAAGGGTCAAAGCTGCCTGGATATAGCCAAATTCTTCTGCCTGTTTCTTGCATTCTGCACCTCACGAAATTGGTGATTTAATCATCTCTATTCTAGGAACTAAGTTAATAATTAGCAACGCTTTTAGCCACAAATTTCCAGCAGAAAGCTTGACAATAAAGAGAGCTTTTAGCCCTGATTTCCTGAATGCTTACATTTGCACTTTAATTTTCAACTGTCAAATTCCAAAATCCATGTTAAAATCAAGCAAAAAGTTGAAAGGGCTGAATATGCACAAAATTTTAAGCGTATTACTCGCATTTTTTATTCTCATAAGTTCATTCGTTGTTAGAAAACAAGAAATTTCTGCTAATGATGGTTATACAAAATTGCCAGCTCTTGCCGTTCAAGACTTAGCTAAATTTCAACAAAGCCTTAAATCACTCAGCCAAAAGCAACTAAAAGAACTAACTTCTGATATGATTGCTATCAGTAAAATTAATATCAACCTGCAGTCAGATGCTGACTTAAGAACCTTTCAGAATCAGATCAAATCACTAAACACGAGGCAGTTGAATGAACTTATAGCGATACTTAACGTTCAAAGAAAAGCCAAAACATACGTTAACGAATCACCAATTCTCAAAGGCATCTGGTTAGCAGCAGCGCAAGCTGCTAGGGCAGCTGGTTATCCTCTATCAGCTACATTAGTTGAACACTCAGTCTGGGGAACAAATTACTTTGAACATAACGGAATTTTTGCTGCCAAAATCAAAACTAACAGTTTGTTTAAAAGTATGCTCAGCCGAGTCCATGGGTCAGATGCTTTTTTAGCAAGCGAAGATAAAGATCTCTTCTATTCCTTGCACCGCTTTGAATTTCATATATACGCAAGTAGAAATAGAGTATTAACCATAACCGATACCTTCAATTTTGATCCTAATGCTAAATTTGGTTCTTGGTTTGCCAATTTTGTTAACTCTTGGGGAGCAATTGCGGAAGACCTCAAAGCCCTAACACCAATTAGCATCCGTATCGTAATTGATGTCTAAGTTCAAGCTTCCCACATATAAAAGCACAAGCGTGTAAGTCCATACACTTGTTCTCGAACAAGTGAAAGTCCATCTTTGGCTGAAATGTGAGGTGTTTCACTCGCTTGCTCTAAGACTAAAATACCATTCTTAGCTAATAGACCTTTAGCGGCATAGTCCAACACCAAAGCATTCAGTTTGGCAGCTAAGCGATAGGGTGGATCACAGTAAATCAGCTCATAAGCAAATTCTTTTCTGTCTAATTTAGCTTCTAGTTGAGTTTCTAACTCTGTTTTCAACTTAGTTCCCTGCTTGGCTTCTAGCTCAACTTTTTGCTCAGCTTCTAACTCCTTTTCCGGCTGAGCTTCTGGCTCAGCTTCTTTCTGAGCAGCCTGCCAGTTTTGTAAGAAAGTCTGCACTGACTGAATACGGATAGAACTTTGCTCCATTAAATGTGTTTTTTCTAAATTTGCCTGCAAAATTGCCTTAACTGGGCGCGCTGATTCAACAAAAGTTGCCTTGGCAAAGCCACGGCTCAAAGCCTCTATGCCAATTTGCCCACTTCCAGCGCACAAATCCAAGCAATTAGCCGAACCTGGCTCTGTAAATAGATCTGGTGCCAAATTGAAGAGTATGCTAAACAAAGCTTCTTTCGTTTTATCCAATGTCGGTCTAGTTTTGTCACTTTTGGGTGCTACTAATTTTGTTCCTTTAGCTTTACCGCTCACTACACGCATGTTTAGTTGCTCCTTCACAAATTGCCGTTTCAATTATAGGCTTTCGCCGTTAGAGCACAACGTTATCTTCCAAATCAGGATAATACCAGGCAATAGCTGCTTGCAAATATTTAGCATCATCTGAACTCAAATCCGCATCCTGCTTTAATAATTCTTGCACAGCTGCCTGCGTTTCTGCAATCAACTCTTTATCATCGTACAAATTGGCCAGCTTAAATTCAGGCAAGCCATGCTGTCTAACGCCGAAGAAATCACCAGGTCCGCGCAATTTCAGATCTTGATTTGCCAGATAGAAGCCATCATCACTGGAGCACAAGGTCACCAAGCGCTGATAAGCAATACTGTTGGCCTGTTTGGCTTTTAAGGAAGCCTGCTCACTTAACAAAATACACAAAGCTTGCTTATCACTCCGGCCAACTCTACCGCGTAGCTGATGTAACTGGGCTAGGCCAAAGCGTTCAGCATTTTCAATCACCATGAAATTGGCATTGGGGTTATCCACACCCACTTCCACCACCGTAGTTGCCACTAAGACATCGATTTTACCTGCGTAAAAGTCAGCCATGATCTGATTTTTCTCCGCATCTTTCAGCTTGCCATGTACTAGGCCGATATTAAGTTCAGGGAAATCTGCCTGTAATTTAGCTTGTCTCGTGCTGGCTGCCATCAAATCGCTAGCTTGCTTGCTAGTATCGCCATTCTCAGTCTCTTCCGAAGCTTCAGAGCTATCTTCTTTAACAAGCGGGCAGATCCAATAAGCCTGACTGCCTTGTGCTAACATCATCTGCAAATATTCATAGATTTTGGGCATTTTTTGGTTATTAGCCATATATGTCAAAATCTTTTTGCGTTTAGCTGGTCGTTCAGCAATGACGGAAATGTTCAAATCACCATACAAAACAAGTGCTAAAGAGCGTGGAATCGGCGTAGCGGACATGACAAGCAAATGTGGATAAAGCTGTTTATCATGCAAAAAGCTTAAGCGCTGATTCACGCCGAAGCGATGCTGTTCATCCGTCACAGCCAACGCTAAAGCTGGCCATTGCCATTTTTCATTCAAAACAGCGTGCGTCCCGATAACTAGGCTCACTTCACCTTGCGCAATTTTTTTCGCTAGTTCACGTCTGTTTTTGGCCGTCAAATTACCTGTCGCCAAAGCAATTTTAGCCTCAGGTATGCAATTCTGCCAAAGTTTACGTAAAGAATCGTAGTGTTGCTTAGCCAAAATCTGGGTTGGCGCCATCAAAACAGCCTGTTTGCCAGCTAGATAACAAGCTAACATCGCATAGGCTGCCACCACCGTTTTACCACTACCAGTATCGCCTTGCAGCAAGCGATTACAAGCTGTTTCAGCAGCCAAATCGGCTAGAATGGTGTCTTTTGCTTCACTTTGCCCTTTTGTTAAAGTAAAAGGTAACGCTTGCTCAAATTGAGCTAATTTTTGCTTATCTGCATCTGTCAGCAATACTCGCTCTGCCTGTTTGCTTGCATCATGGCGATGCAAGGTCTGCAAAGCTAGCTGGAGCAAAAACAATTCTTCAAACGCTAAGCGACGTCTAGCTAAGGCCAAGCTCTGCTCATCTTTTGGAAAATGAATCTGCTCATAGGTGAATTTGCTGTCGGCTAATTTATATTTTTCTTTCAGCCAAGCTGGCAAAATTTCAGGAATATATTCAATTGCCTGTTTCAAAGCTTTAGCTTGTAAAGTCTGCAGATTAACGTTGCTCAAATTAGCCGTTAAGCCATACACCGGCTGATTTGCCACATGTGTTTTTCTTAATTCAGCTTCAACATCATTGTTCGCCTCGTCCGTAGCTGAAAAAGCTGGCTCATAGAGCGGAATATTCTCAGGTGTAGCTAATTCAATCTGGCTAGCTGTTCTTTCACCATTAACTAACTCTGTAAAATTAGCTAATTCTGCTTTGGCTGCCGCTTGCTTAGCCTTTATTTCAGATCTAATGGCTGCCAATTCAACTGGCAACTTTGACTCGCTTACAGCATTTTCGTGATAAGCTTTGACACGCGGATTTTGCAAGCTGGCCCTATAACCCTGCTGCTTGATTTTGCCACGAAAAACATAAGTAGTATTAAGGTGTAACTGTTTAACGAGCCACGGCTGATTGAACCAAATAACATCAATGCGGCCCGTGCCATCATCAAGCTGACTTCTTATATAGCTCAAACGCCCCTTGTAACTCAGTCTAAGTGGGCTGACTAACTGACCAATCAACACCTGCTCACTCGCCTTAGCTGTTGATTCGGATAATTTCGAACTAGCTTGCCAATCTTCATAACGTTTGGGAAAATAGCGCAACAAATCAAGCACACTGTATACCCCCAACTTGGCTAGTTGTTGGCGGCGCCGTTGATTAACCCCTGGAATAGAAGTAACACTGGCTGCCAAAGCTGGCGCTAGACCATGTTTTTCTAGATAGGCCGTTCTTTTTGCATATTCATCCTTAGTCATACGTTTATTTTAGCTCAAATTCATAAATGCCGTTTCGATATACAGCGCTAACTAATACTAAGCGGTAACTTCAAACTACCTGGCTAGGCTTTCATGCATGGAAATAACAACATCGGGGGCTGCAAATAGGAGGAAATGAGCTGAAGCTAACTTCTGTTATCTAAATGCAGGACTTATAAGGGAGGTCCAACTTCAGCTCTTACTCTGAGCATACACTAAATGCCCGACTTAAAATAGGATTTCAAGCACCTTTTGCACTAAGTAATTAACTTAGCTTCATTTCGTCCAAAACTAATTCGACCGGGCAGTGGTCAGACCCCATAATCTCATTGTGAATTGTGGCAGACTGTAAAGCTGTATCAATTCGTTTAGAAGCTAAGAAATAATCAATGCGCCAACCCACATTTCTTTCTCTAGCGCGTGTCCGATACGACCACCAACTATAAGCATCTTGCAAATCCGGATAGAAATAACGGAAAGTATCAATAAAGCCGCTTTGTAGAAGCTCATCGAACGCCCCACGCTCAGCATCTGAAAAGCCCGGATTTTCGTGATTATCCTCAGGATTAGCCAGATCAATCTCATTGTGTGCCACATTCAAATCACCACAAGCTAAAACAGGTTTCTTTGCATCTAAAGTATGCAAATATTGCCTGAATTTGGCCTCAAACTCCAAGCGAAAATCAATGCGCTTCAAGCCGGCTTGAGCGTTCGGCACGTAGGCTGTCACAAAATAAAATGTCGGATATTCAAGTGTCAGCACACGTCCTTCGCCATCTATAGCCAAATCATCAATGCCATATTTAATGCTAAGTGGCTCTGTTTTGCTGAAAACCGCCGTACCAGAATAGCCCTTTTTCACTGTCGAATAGAACCAATAAGCATGATAATTAGGAATTAAATCTTCTGGCAACTGATTAGCTTGCAGCTTTGTTTCTTGAATGGCAAAAATGTCGGCATCGAGGCTTTGAAAATCGCGCAAAAAATCCTTTTTCAAAATTGCCCGTAAACCATTCACATTAAACGAGATTAATTTCAACATTCATCCTATCCGTCCTTGCTTTATAATGTACATATTATAGCGAAAGTAGGCCCACAAAAAAAATGACGGACGTTAAAGCAATCAAGCATGTCACTGTGCTTTTATTGGTCAACAAATATGGCGAATTTCTCTTAGGCCAAAGGCACGCTGACAGCTTTGCCGCTGGCTATTACGAATTACCAGGTGGCAAGCAGGAAGCAAATGAAAGTTTGTTAGAGACAGTCAAGCGTGAAATTTACGAAGAAACAACTTATAAACTAGCTGACGCGAAGCTAATCTATGAAACACCTGTTGCCTATCACTTTGGCACAATTCCTCTGCACGTTTTCTACGCTAAGCTTGCTAAAAATGCGTTAAGTGAAGCTGTGCTTGCTAATAGTAAGGAGCTTGAACGACCAAATTTGCTGGCTAATGAAGCTGCCAAATTAATCTGGGTCAAACCAGAAGCAGCCCTAAAGCTCCCACTCTTACCAATTCTTAGGCGCATGCTAGATACAGAAGCATTCCGCTCTGTCTTAGCACCTTTTGGCAAGGTCGATTTAAGCGTAGATGAAGCTATCAAATTGTAATTTGTTTCGCTTAAAAATGGCAAAGCTTTGACAGTTAGAATAAACTAAAGGCTCAGTAATGTCCCTAAATTTCAGGGCAAACTGAGCTTTAGATTTAGCTAAAGGTATTGAGTAATTAAATGCCACAAAAATACAATAATTAAGCGTGCATGTACTTCAATAAATCAGTTAAAGTAGCAAGCTTGAAATTAACTTTAGCTACATCTCTAGCTGAGCCAATTCCTGCCACTTGAAAGCCGCCTCGAATTGCAGCCTCTACCCCAGCTTCCGCATCTTCTACCACTAAGCAATTTGCTGGCTGCATCTCTAATTTTTGCGCTGCCAACAGAAATACTTCCGGATCAGGCTTAGAGTGTTTGATCTGATTGCCATCAATGATGGCTGTGAAAAAGTCGGCAATCTGCAATTTGTCCACAATGAGCTGCGTGTTTTTGCTTGATGAACCAATTGCCAATTGCAAGCCCTTTTCACTTAATTCAGTAAGTACAGTTTTAGCGCCGCTTGCTAAATCTTTCTCCGTCATCATATCCAAATATTTACGGTATATTGCGTTCTTGCGCTCCGCTAAAGCAACTTTTTCTGAATTAGTAAATGTTCTGTTCGCCTTTTGCAAAATTATCTCTAAGCTAGCCATTCTCGAAACGCCACGCAATTTTTCATTGATTTTACGATCGAACGGGATTTTCAATTCATCTGCTATAGCTTTCCAAGCTAAATAATGAAATTCATCTGTCTGACACAAAACGCCGTCTAAATCAAAGATAATGGCTTTCACTTCTGTTGCCTCATTTTCTAGCTATGTAAGTTGGCTTTTGCCTGAATTGTCTACTCACTTTATAGCGTTATGCTGCTAAAAGCAAGTAAGCTTAAGCTCTAAAATTAGCTTATTTAAGCTTAAATATAGCTAAATAAATCGCTATGCGTACTTGTATAGCTAATTTGGCTAACGCTTGGCAGCCTTAATAAAGGCAGACACAATGAAATAGTTAATTGGTCATAATTTACCAGCCAAGCTGCAGCCGGCCTATTTCTTTTCAGCACAATAACCTATATACTTAAGTTTAGAGCTGACTTGTTATGCAATTTGCGACAAGTTGGTAATTATTATACACAAAAGGAGACGTTTTATGAGCAAGCTAAATCGTCAACCACTTAGTCAAGAAGCTCGCCAAATGGGCCAAAACATGTTGGACTTCATTAAGCAAAGTCCAGCTAGCTGGCAAGCTTGTCACACAGCTTCTAAGCTCTTAGAATCTGCTGGTTTTGAGAAAGTTACAGGCAATGACCTAGCTAATAGCAAACCTGGTGACAAACGTTATATCACAATTAACGGTTCATCTTTAATCGCATGGTCAGTCGGTAAATCAGGTTACAAGAAAGGTGCAAGAATTTGGGGTTCCCACTTAGACTCTCCAGCTCTGCAAATTAAACCTAACAGTTTGATTGAGCGTGAAGGAATCTACATCGTCAATTGCGCAGTTTATGGTGGCGCTCTCTTGAGCACTTTCTTCGATCGTCCACTCGGCTTAGCTGGTGTTGCAACAATTCGCAGCCACAGCAAAGACAAGGCTTTCGAGCAAGTCATGGTTGATTTGGCTCCTTTGAAGATTGTTTTACCTAACTTAGCTATTCACTTCAACCGTGCTGCTAATGATGGCGTCAAGATTGAGAAGCAGAAGGTTCTCTTGCCAATTCTTGGCTTAGTTCGTAACGAGAATGTTGTAACTGATGCTTATTCAGCCTGCCATGCTAAGAATTTCAACGAAATTAAAGAACACGATCTCCACACTGTCGACAATGGCGGTATAACATTAAAAGTCTTTGAGCAACTCATCAGTGAAAAGTTAGATTGCCCAATCGAAGATGTTATCGATTACGACTTGAGAACATATGTCTGCGAGCCACCTTGCTTCGTTGGTTTGAATGATGAATTGATGTCCACACAGCGCTTAGATGACTTAGGCATGTCAATTCCTGGTGTCTATGGTTTCATGGCTGCTCATGGTCAGACAAGCAAATTTGAAAATACCTTTGGTGACGAAGAGTATGACGGTATTAAGATCCTTTATCTCGCTGATAACGAAGAAATTGGTTCTAACACTAAACAAGGTGCTGCAACTATCTGGTTGCGCCAGACCTTGGAAGCTATCTGCTTAGGTTTGGGTATGAAAGATGTTGATTTCCCAGGCGTACTTGAGAAATCAATCATCATCTCCGCTGACGTTGCGCACGCTGTACATCCAAACTATGCTGAATATTCAGATCAAAGCACACGTCCACGTTTGAACGAGGGCCCAGTTTTGAAGATCAATGTCGGCAAATATTCAACCGATGCTGCTTCTGCCGCTTCCTTCCGCTTAGTCTGCGAAGCTGCTGGTGTTCCAATGCAAACATTCATGAACAGAACAGACTTGCCAGGTGGCACCACAATTGGACCTATCACGACTGCTTACTTACCAATTAGCAACGTTGATATTGGTAACCCAATTTTGGCTATGCACTCAGCCCGTGAGTTAGCTGGTGTCTTAGACTCTTACTATGCTAAATTAGCTTGTGAGATGTTCTATAGAAAACCACTTGTCTAATAGGCCTAAGTAATTTAAGCATAAGAGAGCACCCACTGTTAGTGCGATCAGTTGAAAATTCTAATAAATGAGCGGTGATCTAATCCTCGCCGCTCATTTGTGCTTAAGCAGTTGTTTTTTGTATACTTAAATTTCAGTTCTATCTGCAAGTGGTAGTTCGCATGGCGTTCTGCTATAGGTTTCTCTTGTTCACTAATATTGTAATAATAAAAATGCAGCATTGTATCTTTGCCTTCAACTAAGTTTATGTTGTAAACAAGCACATAAGGCTTTGCACCTGTTTGCCTGATATTAGCCCTTAATTTTTTAGTCTAATTACAAAAACGCCCATCTACTAATACAGATGGGCGTTCTCATCACACAATAAGCTAAAAGAACAAATTAACCTAACAATAATTTAGGCGTAAAACTAAATCTCAATGCCTTTCAATCTTAACAGATCATAGCAGCGCTCGATTAATTCCTCTGTCTTCTCTTTTTTATCACTCTCAGCAAAGACACGCAGAACTGGCTCTGTACCTGAGAAACGCAACAAGACGAAACTGTCATCGACAAAAGTCAACTTCAAGCCATCATCTTTACGAATCTTCCGTACACGCACATCATAATTTGGCAAAGTTTCAACTGTATCCAACTTTTCCAGTTCAGCTTTAATTGTCGCAACTTGATCTTCACGGAAGCGGCGCTCACGCTCCAACATATGGAACTTACCGAACTTCTCTGTCACTTCATCCAAGAGGACTGAAATAGGCTTACCTGATACAGCCATCATCTCAATCACTAGCATAGCGGCAAAGACACCATCTTTACCATTAATATGGCTAGGCAAAGCCAAACCGCCTGAACTTTCGCCACCCAAAATTGCGTGATACTCTTTCATAGCAGCTGAAACCCACTTGAAGCCAACTTTAACTTCAACGGCTGTTTCACCATAATGTTCAGCAATCTTATCCAAGAGGTGAGTCGTTGCTAAGTTTCTGACAACTGGGCCATGGAGATGCTTGTATTCCAAGAAATAGTAATAAACTAAGGATAAAATCTCGTTGGCACTCAGATAACGACATTTATCATCAATGATAGCCAATCTATCGCCATCACCGTCTGTAGCAATACCAGCATTGAATCTATGCTCTTGCATAATGGCCCGCATGATACCCAAACGCTCTTCACTCGGAGAAGGCATGTGGCCACCGAACAAAGTATCATGCTCATGGTGAATCACTTCTAGCTGACAGCGCGCTGACAATAGTAAGGATTTCAAAGCCTCGCCACTAGCGCCATACATTGGGTCAAAAATCAGCTTGAGGCTCGCTTGCTTAATGGCGTCCATATCAATTTGCCGTTCAATGCTGTCAAGATAATCATTAATTGGATAGAATTCCTTAACACGCCGCATTCTAAGCAAATCTTCATAAGGTGTGTAGGCAATTTCAGGCCAATTCGGTGCAGACTTAGCTACTAAGTTCTCGGCAATTTTTTGCACCCTTTCAGTTACAGCCAAATCAGCATCTTTGCCGCCTTTAGTGAACAATTTGAAGCCATTGTAAATCGCCAAATTATGGCTGGCTGTGACCATCATGCCATAATCGAAATTTTCTTGTTTCGTATAATGCATAACAACTGGTGTCGGCACTGAATGATTGATAAACCACAACTGTAATTTGCTATCATGCAAGAAAACTTCTGCAAACCACTTTACAGCCTCTTTGGATAAGAAACGACGGTCATAACCAATCACAAGCGGTGTTTGACAATTTTCTTTTTCCAACATTGTTTTCACCGCATAAGCTAACAGTTGAATATTTTGTTTGTTAAAGCCATCGCCAATAACAGCGCGCCAACCACCTGTACCAAATTTGAACATATATACTCTCTTTCTGCCCACCAAAAAATTAGGGCTTAAATATTAGTTCGCACTCCTAATTACTAGCAATGCCGACAAACTGTTTCTGTCTCTGTCTGCTTAGCAAACTCTTGTTCCAAAGCTGTAATTTTAGCAATTCGTCTTGCATGTCTGTCACCCTGGAACTTCGCATTCAAATAAGCTGTAATGATCTCTAGAGCCAAATCTTCGCCAATCACACGGCCACCTAGACTGATAGCATTAGCATTGTTGTGTTCCTTACACTTATTAGCTGAATAGCAATCACTTAAATGTGCGCAACGAATACCAGCTAACTTATTAGCTGCAATGCTAATCCCAATACCTGTACCACAAAATAAGATAGCTGCCTCTGCCTTGTTGGCTAATACCTCACGGCAAGCCAAAGCTGCATAATCAGGGTAGTCAACTGAGCTTGTATCATGACAGCCCAGATCAATAAACTTATAGTCAGGAAATCTCTCAGCCAAAGCCTTTAACATCACTTGTTTCAAATTAAAGCCGCCATGATCGGCTGCTAACACAAAAGTCCGCATTAGTCTTTTACCTCTCTGCCTTTTTGCAAATATTAGCATGAGCGACTAACTCATCAGTCACTCGTGCCTCGAATTTATCTAAAATTTGTTTAACTGCATCTACGAGCTGCCAATTGTTTAATTGCTTGCTCACACTTAAATCCATAATTAAACTTAAGATCAATTTTAAGCTATCTACTTCTTCTTCACTTAGCTTCGCATCACTTGTCTGTACTTGCATTTCCAGCTGTTTTAATTTCTTAGCTTGAACATTAGCTTGATAAACTGGCAATTGACTTTCTAGCTTATAAGCTTGGACTTGCTTAACTAATTCATTGCGACTTAAAAGTAAATCAATCAATTTCTGGTCAATCTCACTTAATTCCTTACGCAAGCTTTCAATCTGCACAGTCATCTAAGCCTCGCCCTCACCTTTAGCTTCAGCGCAAGCGGCTGCTTGCAAAATCTCATCAAAACAAGCCTGCGCCCAGCCTTGATCTACCAAAGCAAAATCTTGTCTTGTCGACAGGTAATTATTATAAAGCTGCGTATTTGTGTAAGCTTCAGCTGGTAAATCGTAATAATCCCAGCCTTTTTGCAAACGATAGACCATAAATACTAAGTGATTTTCATCTGCTTGCAAGAAAAAGATTCTTTGCATAGCCTGCTCTGCTTCTTGCTGACTAGAACTCTTCAAGCTAGCTAACTTAATTAGTTCCATGGCCGTATCTTCTAAGTTGTTATCAGCAATCTGCAATTTTTCAATCAAATCATTATATTCAAGCACCAAACGATAAGTCCAATTCGGATATTCAGTTAAATAAGTCTGCGCTAATTTAGTCTGATTGTACTGATCCAAACGTTCCTGCATAACCTGACTACGTTTTAAGTACGCGTCTTTATCCAAAGCTGGGGCTAAAGCGCCTTGCAAGTAATCTGTCAAAACATCTTCCTGAGTAACAGTTTCACCAGCATCAACTCTTGCCTGTTCTGCCTGCTCAATTGCCTGCATCTGAAAAATAGCTTTCGTACTGTTAGGTGCAGCACTAACTTCCAATGCAAGTTCTTTCGTCAAATCATTAGCTAAATTCGCTGCATAATGAATAACTAGCTGATGTTCTGAATCAATCACGATCAACGACCTGGCCAATACAAATTCATGGCCACAGTTCGTGCATTGATAAGCATTGATCTGCTTCTTCAAAATGCGCTCTCTTAAATCTTCATCTTCAGCTAAATCAATTTCCTTAAAAACAGCACGCTCTACCTCGTCTAAGCAATAGGGACAAGCTATAAGTTCATAGGCTAAATTCGTCATTCTAGTCAAGATCCTTCAATGAAAATATCATTTCTATTTTACAACAGATACAGCTCAAAAAGATAAACAAAAAGGGAGTGAAACTTTTCACTCCCTTAAATCAGTAACTATCTAACTAAACTACATTAAATAAAACAAGTTCTGGCAAAATAAGCTGCATCATAAAGCCCGTCAAAGCAATCAAGATGAAATTGGCCAAAACAAGCATAGTGATTGCCCGATCTTCACTACTCAAATTACAGCTACTTACAGTCTTAACTTCAAGCAAGAACACCAGGCTCTGCCCCAAGCAATAAATAAGGGCAAATTGGATAGGTGAAGCGCCTGTAAAGCACAAAGCCAGAAGCGTAAACAATAGGTTGAAAATCAAGCCGGAGTTAATCAAACACAAGCTATCTCGCCAGCTTAAAGCATTGTGCCAAGTTGCAAACAAGAAGCGATACAACAATACTTTGGCCAAAAACAAAACGTAAGCAATCAGGCTGATTTTGAAGAATAAGGAACCAAAATTCAACGTCACTTGTGCTGAAATTGGCGTCAGATACATACTAAAAATGCGGCCCCAAGTGCTATTTTTCAAAAGTAGGCAGCAATCCAAAGCCAATAGCAAAGCATTGCATAAGCCTAAAATAAAGCTGCTTACAGGCTTAATGTTCGTGAAAGTCACGTAGGAGCTAGCTGGGAAAAAGCAGACATGCATAATATCGGAAATACGTCTTTGCAAATTCTCCAAATTCAAAATCGTTAACATATTTCTCAGTTTAGCTAAGAAATTCTGCCATAAACGTGCTAATTTTTGCAGATAAGGCTTAAACGAAAAAGCCTTGGCCTTAGGCTTTTTATCATTAGCATTGTTGCTCGTAGTATTTTCTTTAGTTTGACGATTAGACTTTGTGTCAGTATTAGAGGAAGTGCTTGCATATGACGCATAGGCTTGCTCTCTTTGCCGACATTGGCAAACTTCATTCAAACCTAACTTACTACCGCAATAGAAACAATAGCGTTCGCTCACTAAAAAAACACCTCTTTTTGATTTATCGCTGTCTACCATTATATTTTTAGCTCATAAATAAAGCTGACAACTAATGTTAATTTTCCTTAAATTGCGCCAAATAATTGCTAATTTGGCGCCCGACTGAAAAGGTGTAACACTTGGCCATAAACTATCAGACATTAACACCTAAACAAAAAATCTTGTATGCACCATATCCAGCTTTATCCATCTCTTCATACGGAATAAATTTTAGGCAAGCTCCATTTATGCAATAGCGTAAACCACCATTTGCCCTAGGTCCATCGTTAAAGACGTGCCCTAAATGTGTACCTGTCCCCTTAGCTCGAACTTCTATTCTCTGCATACCATGCGAATTATCCATATGTTCTGTAACTTTAGCCTGCCAGATTGGACGGGTGAAGCTCGGCCAACCACAACCAGCATCGAACTTCGCACTTGAGGCAAATAACGGCTCGCCAGATAATTTATCGACATAAATGCCACGTCTGTTTTCTTGTTCTAAAGGACTAGAAAATGGCAATTCTGTCGCTTGTTCAAACATCACTTTTTGCGCTGTAGGATCTAATTTTGCCTTGTCAGCCTCTTTGAAAGGATATTCTGCCTCTACTAACGGTTCATCAGCCTTAGCTAAATTAATATGGCAATAACCTGTCGGATTTTTCACCAAATAATCTTGATGGTATTCCTCTGCTGTTACGAAATTAGCTAACGGGGCAACTTCAACAGCCAAAGCACCTAGTTCTTTGACTTTCTTGGCCATAAAGGCGTCTATGATTTGCTTACTTTCAGTATCTACATAATAAATGCCTGTCCGATACTGTCTGCCTATATCCCCACCTTGCTTATTAACGCTTTTAGGATCAATCACGCGAAAATAATGTACCAGCAATTCAATTAAGCAAATTTGCGCAAAATCATAAGTTATATGCAGCGTTTCGGCATGATCTGTCTGTTTCACACGCGTATAATCTGTGTCGTTTCCTTTACCATTTGCATAGCCAACTTCTGTCCGATAAACCCCATTTAGCTTACGGAAATAACCCTGCATACCCCAGAAGCAGCCACCTGCCAAATAAATTTCACGTAAATTATTTGCTTTGATTGTTTGTGTCATAATGCCCTCACTTTCTGCTCTCATTATGCCTAAATTACAGTTTAGGCGCTTTACATCCAGACAGCTTTTCTTGTCATAATTTTGCTTGCTTAAACACATCTTCCGTCTTAAAAGTCGTATACCCTTCGTAATAGTAGCTGTGATCAATACCCTTCATATAGACTTCACGACTGTTTACCTTATCTGTCAGAGCAGACTTCAATAAGACCTTTATTTCTACGTCTTTGATTGGGCTGCGCTGCATTGCTAGTAAATAATCGGCTTTATCTACTTTGCTCCAATCCACGACATTACCAATTTCAGTTTTCAGCATATGCTCAAGCCAGATGCGTGTACTGCGTCCATTTCCCTCACGAAATTGGTGCGCAATATTCATTTCCACATATTTTTCGATAATCTCGTCAAAAGTAGATTGCGGCATCTTGTCAACATTAGCTAGCGCTGCTTCCAGATACATTAATAGCGCAAAACGGAAATTGCCCCTGGCCAAATTTACCGTGCGTAGTTTACCTGCAAAGTCATAAATATCTATAAACAGGTATCTATGGATTGCTTGCAAAGTTAGGAATATACCAGCAGGCAGCGTATCCAGCACTCGTTTTTCAAACAATTCAGCTGCCTTTGCTTTGCTTATCCGCTCTTCTTCGCGGGCAAGATCCACAGAGCTTGTTAGACCCAATTTATTCTCTGGTACCATAATGCCTCCCAAACAGCTACTATCAGTGACTTAAGTACACAGAGTAATTATATCAGTGGAAAACAATTGCTTGAAATTCAAATATTTTTCATTTTTGTGACCATAATCACATATATTTGCTCTAATATTCCGAGAAACTTTTAGCAAATCAAACATATTGATAAGGAAATACAAATACGTAAACAAGTATATTAAATAAGTTATTGCCTAACAAACGCGTGCTAAGTTTGTTAGTTGCAGCGATATTAAGTTTTTCTGTGTTGCTACCAGTTGTATCTAGAGCAGATACATTAAGTATTACTCAAAAGTTGCAAGGTATAAATTCGTATGAAAAATTAGAAGAGTTTGATAGATTTATGCGAACTTTATCAAAGCCTCAACTTAAAATTATTATTAATGAAGCTGGTAAGCTGTCACAGGAAAAATGTTTAGATATATATATGCGCTCAAAGCCGCATAGTTAGCAGCAAAAGTTGCTAGGGCAGCTGGATATCCGCTATCTGCTACTTTAGTAGAATATTCTGTATGGTGAAATAATTATAATGAAGAAGATGATCAATTTGCAGATGCTATAAAGTGATGCAAGATACTTAGACAGGGATCATAATCTATATGTTTACAGGCCCTCACTTAATCAAGGCTATTGCTTTCTTATTATTGCGAAACGCTAAAAAGCAGGCGTTCAACGCCTGCGATTAAAATGTCCTCAGAAATTTCTAAACAGCTTCAAAATCCAACTAAAATCGTAGCTAAATCGCTGAACTTATCTAAATGCTGTAATTCAGTTGGCTTAGGTGTAAAAGCTAAATAAGCTTGACTTTGCGGCACGCAAAAAACGTGTAAGCCAGCTTTAAGCGCACTTTTTAGGCCAGCTACAGAATCTTCAACCGCCACAGCTTCACTTGGCTTAAAGCCACCTTTTTGCACAGCTAAGTTGAAAATATCTGGCTCAGGCTTACCATTCGTAACTTCATTGCCAAACGTTAAATCATTGAAATATGGCTTTAATTCTGTACTTGTCAACAATAAATTGCCAAGCGGCTCTATACCGGTTGATGTAGCCAGGCTGAGATGAAAATTCTCCTTTAATTTAGCAAGCGTGGCTAGCACATTTTCAAAGCATTTAACTTCGCCGTTTTTAACCCCAAAAAGAAACAATTCATCCCGTCTTTTCCTAACTTGTAGCGCTGCGTCTAAGCTCGCATTTCCTCCTAACAGCTTTTGAATATACTGGTTATTGTATTTGCTGCCTTGACCTTGCATAGGCAAAAAAGCATCTAAATCCAGCCTAACGCCAGCTTCTAGCATCGCCTGCTGCCAGCAGCGCTGATACAACGGCTCTGTATCGATCAATGTCCCATCCATATCGAAAATAATTTGTTTAATCTGCATTGTTTGCTCTAACTCCTTACCTGCTTTTTGCTCAAGCTTTGTCTTGTTATACTAGATGAAATTTCACTTATACGCAAAAATCTCCGCACCTAAATAGGCACGGAGCTTCGTTTTATAAACTCGCAATTAAACTCGTTAATTACTTGTCAGACTCTTTGGTTGATTCGCTAGTTTCGCTATCTGCCTTTGTATCTGTCTCAGTTTCAGCTGTTTCCGTCTTCTTGGACTTTGTCTTCTTTTTGCTATTTAACTTAGAAGTAGACTCTTCATCCGTAGTACTTTCAGCATCAACTACTAACTCAGGTGTATTTTCATCTTTCTCATTCACCTGCTTTTGTAAAGCAGCTTGCTTCTCCCGGTAAGCTGTCTCTGTAATTTCAGACAGATGGAAGCCTTGCTCATCATTGTAATCCAAGCAAAGGTAAGCTGATTTAGGAGCATCTTCGCTTAACTTGAGGTCAACTAGCAGATCTTGCAAATCGCCATCGATGATTCTTCTGAGTGGACGTGCACCGTACTTTGGATCGTAGCCTTGTTTGGTCAAAGCCGTCAAAGCTGGCTCTGAATAAGTCAAGGAGTAACCGATACGCTTGCTGTTAGCTTGTAAGCCTTTCAACATCAACTTAGCAATCTCACGCATAGCTGGCTTACTTAACTTCTCAAAGAAGACGATCTTATCCAAACGGTTCAAGAACTCCGGATTAAAGTGTTGCTTCAACTCGTTCATGACTAACTTCTTAGCTTCCTCATAAGTATGGCCATTGTAATCTGGCTCATCGGCTAATTGTTTTTCATTAGAAGAAGCTTGAGCAAAGCCGATTTTACCAACGGTTGATTGACTATCAGTTAAGAGATTTGCGCCAATGTTGGAAGTCATTATGATAACTGTATTACTAAAGTCAATCACACGACCCTTACCATCTGTCAAACGCCCATCTTCCAAGACTTGCAAGAAGACATTCCAAATATCTGGATGAGCCTTCTCAACCTCATCAAGCAAAACTACGCTGTATGGTTTCTTATAGACAGCCTCAGTCAATTGACCGCCCTCCTCATAACCGACATAACCAGGAGCAGATCCGAACAAACGGGTGGCTGACATTTGGCTATCATATTCAGACATATCGAAACGAATCAAATTGTTACGATCGCCGAACAATACCTCAGCCAATGCCTTGGCTAACTCTGTTTTACCAACACCAGTTGTACCCATGAATAGGAACGAACCGATTGGCTTCTTAGCCAAAGTTAAGCCCACACGGCCACGTCTGATAGCCTTAGCCAAAGCCTTAACCGCCTCATCTTGCCCAATTACACGTTTATGTAACTCAGCTTCTAAATTACGCAAGCGGCTGTTTTCCTTTTCATTCAACTGATTGATTGGAATATTGGTCCAGTCTGTCAAAGTTTCAGCAATATCTTGTGGTGTTAAGACATAAGCTTTCTTTGCTTCATCTTGTAACTGGCACTCTAATTCTTTCAATTCAGCCTGCTTCTGTAATTCTTTTTGCCGGCAGCTTGCAGCCTTCTCAAAATCTTCCTTGTCACAAGCTTTTTGCTTAGCATCCTGCAAATCTTTTAATTCCGTCTTTAAGCTTTCAATCTGTTGAGCCAAAGCCTGGCGATTCTTCGTATCATCATCCTTGTCAGCCTCATCGTCAGCCTCATTTGTCGCACTCTGCTTAATGTTCTTAACAGAGTTCTCCATCTCTTTCGCACTCAATTTCAAGCGTGAACCTGCCTCATCGATCAAATCGATAGCCTTATCTGGCAAGAATCTGGATGGCAAATACCGCTTAGACAACTTAACGGCTGCTGTAATAGCTTCATCAGTTATCTTGATTTGGTGGTACTTTTCATAGCGGCTCTTCAAACCCTTTAGAATCAAAATTGCATCTTCAACACTCGGCTCATTAACCGTAATTGGCATGAAACGACGTTCCAAAGCAGCATCATTTGTGAAGAATTTACGATACTCAACTGATGTTGTTGCACCAATTACTTGAATATCACCACGGGCCAAGAGTGGTTTCAAAACGTTACTGATACGCGAATCGTCTTTACGATTGCCCTCACCAGTCAACAAGGTATGAATCTCATCGATGAAAATAATAACTTGCTTGTTATCGCTAACTTCTTGCAAGCATTTCTTCAAACGTTCCTCATACTCACCTTGATAACTAGCACCTGCTAAGAGTGAAACGACATCCAAAGCCACAACTATATGCTTCTGCAAATCACGTGGCACATCACCCTTTTGAATAGCTTGTACCAAAGCCTCGACCACAGCTGTCTTACCAACACCAGGCTCACCAATCAACAACGGATTGTTCTTCATACGTCTGCCTAAGATTTGAATCATCCGCTTCAACTCTTGCTGACGGCCGATAACTGGATCTAACTTGCCCTCCTCGGCTAACTTCGTCATATCTTTACCATATTTCAACAAAGTTGGAATACGTTTACGCACTTCATCCACACTCATCAGCTTATCGCCTTGCTTGTCCTCCGTTGTGGATCTGCCGTTATCTTCATGGCTGCGACCATAGCGCCCGCCTTCTTCGTCATAAGTTGGACGGCCTTGATTTTCGGAGATACGCTCATTTTTGGCATGTGCTTCAGCTTGCAAATTAGCAATATCATTGCGCAAAAGGTCAATATCAACATTCAAGTCAAGCAAAACATCCCTTGTGACGCTTCTTGGTTCATCCAAAATAGCTAAGATCAAATCTTCTGGCTCCAATACACGATTGCCGCGCAATTGGCGAACAGCCTTGCCCAAAATCTGGGTTGCTAAACCAGATAACTTGTAAAGCAAGCCCGGTAACTCAAAGGCGCTGTACTTACGCAAACGCACCTGCAAGGCACTTGCCTGTTTGCCGAACAATACTTTATAGAATTTGTTCTCGTTGATACCGTATCGCTCCATAATTGGCCGCATGTTATTGTCTGGCTCTGGATTTAAGAGCACACCGATGAACAAATATTCAGGTGTAATTTTGTAATCTTGTAGTGCTTCAGCGAAAGAAGCTGCATAGGATAAAAGATTCAGTGTCCTATCTGTAATATCATAAGCAAAATTCATAATCTTCAACCTTCTTTCTCATATCGTGCCTGAAAACTAGTTCTCAAAACTATACTCACTAGCTAGGCTGCGTAAAAGATTAGTCACCATTTCTGCTCGCATCTCTTTCCGTTCCTCAATTGGTACTCTCGTCAGGCTATTGTCGCTCATCAAAGCGAGGCAAATTGCCTTTTCACGATCGGTAATCAAATCAAGCGTCAAGAGGTTGTCAAGGTAAACGGCTGAATCATGTTCACTCATGGCATTCGGTACATTGTTCAAAAGGTGTTCCATCATATTCAATTGTTCATCATCGCCCGTAAACAGCTGGCGAATTTCAATGGAGCCCTTGCCGCCTCGTCTACTTGTTACCAAGTAGCCATTATCATTGTTGAAGCGAGTTGCCACCACATAACTGATTTGTGAAGGCACACAGTTCATGTCGCTCGCCATTGAGTTACGATTAAATTCAAAGATTCCGTTATTTTCCTTCAAGCTCTCTCTTATAAAGTCTTCAATGTAGTCACTTAAACGCATGACCATTTGCTCACTTCCCTTCGTTTATTCTATTTATAAGTTGGTCCGAACTTTCGTTCTGTCTTTTGTCTTTGACTAACCTTGACTATTATTATAGACCTTTTTTGACCTTTGTCAAATAAAGTCAAAGCAATTTTTGCAGATGTGAAAGTCTGGCTAATTTGGCAGCTAAATAGTGCATGCTAGCAACCGGTTGCTAGCAATATAATAGGTATTAACTACAAACTCTAAGCGTAAATGTGTCAAATGAAATGCCACAAACCTGTCAAGTGAACGCTGAAATTTCCCGAAGTTTAGGGTATCATCAAGAACAATAAGAAGTAGTCAAATCATGATTTATTTACAAAGAATAGCTGATAAACAATTATGTCAAAAATTGGATGCATTTGGTGAGGTATTAATCATTGGTCCAAAAGGTTGTGGCCAGACAACTACAGCTAAACAGGCAGCAAAAAGCTTCATCGAATTTCAAGATGAAGACAAGCATGAGAACTTATTACTTATATCAAATACCCAGCCATCAGATTTACTCAAAGGTAAAAAGCCACGTCTGTTTGATGAATGGCAGGATGCGCCTAAAATTTGGGGAGCGATTAGAAAAGACTTGGATGATACTGGCGAAATTGGCCAATATATTTTGACAGGTTCTAGCTCGGCCAAGGTCAAAACAGCTCATACCAGTACACTGCGAATTTCCAGAATGAATATGTATCCTATGAGCCTTTACGAAAGTAATGAATCTAACGGTACTGTTTCTCTTTCTCAATTGTTGCAGCCCAGATTCTTTTACAAGTTGTCAATCGCAAATGACTATTGATGATATTAAGTTCGCTATATGTCGAGGTGCTTGGCCAACAAGTCTAAAAGGTAAAACCGATACATCAAAACTAGCCATCGCGCGTGATTACAAAACGCTTGGCTTTTTGTTTGAATGTTTGTGCATCCGAGATTTGAAAATTTATTCATCCTTCCAAAATGGAAGCATTTCATATTATCACGACAGATATAATCTTGAGGCAGATGCCGTTTTACATTTGGATGATGGTCGCTACGCATTGGTTGAATTCAAATTAGGTCAAAGTGAAATTGAAGAAGGTGCAAAGCATCTTTGCAAAATAGAGTCTTTGATCAAAGAAAACAATCAAAAAGAAAAACAAGTTCCGCTTGCCCTGCCAGATCTTGAACTTATAATAACGGGTACTGAATATGGATATCGCAGAAAAGATGATGTTTTGGTCATACCATTAGCCTGTCTTAAGCCTTAATAGCGAAATCCCATCTATGTAGATGGGATTACTATTTTCCAGCTTACTGAAATTATTTACGTCGCTTAATCACTATCACTGACAAATAAGCTACCATGCTCAAACAAATAAACAACGAGAACGCGTTTGTAGCTATTTCACCAGTTTTAGCAACGGCACCAATTTTAGGAATTGGTTTAATTATAGGGTCGCTTGGAATATAGCGAGGACGCTCTATTTCTGATGTTTCTGGCTTAGGCTTAATTTTCTGCCATTTAGCCTTGAAAGTCACATCACCCGTCACTTTATATTCGGCATTGGCTTTATACGCTTGACCGTTAGCCTCCCATGCTACGAATTCATAATCATCTCGGCTCGGTGCTGCCATTAAGTTTATCGTTTCATTCAGCTGATAATTAGCCAACCATTCAGCCTTGTCATCAGCAAATTTACCTCCGTTAGCATCGTAACGCACGGTTTGAGATGTGCCTTTCCACTGAGCATATAATGTCACATTCTCAGCCGGCATAGCTACATATTGCCCTGCATAGAGCCAGATACCTGTGCCATCTTTCTTAGTATTCCAGCCTTGGAATTTATAACCTTTGGCTGATAAGTTACCGATATTATCTTTGACACAAAATAGTGATCCTTTTGGTTCTCCATCTTGAAAGTCAACACCATTACTCATTCGAGTATAATCAAATGGTTTTACCTCTCTCTTCTTTTCAGGAAGCTCTCCACTTGTTGAAGTATTTTTAGGGAAGTTTTCATCATAACTTAACACTGGCTGCTTCGTTAAATAACGATAACCATTATCTAAATATGCATCATTATTGTAATTTTGGCTGAGTCCATATATCAAATGATATGATTTTCCACCTGCATATCCCTCCGATTGATCAAAGAAATCGTTATCTTTCCAAGATATAGCACCAGATGATTTATCTGTTTTCACATATAAAACAGAATTAAATGGATAAGCATTGAACGTTCTCTGTTCTTTTTCAGGTTGTTGTGGTAGATTAAATTTATATTCGTTTTTATATCCACTCATAATATATTCTTTTTCTGTCCCATCAACACCTGTGTATTTTGGCAGAACAAACTTACTACTAAGTATACTTGTGTTCGTTTCATCTTTATTCACCTTGAAAAATGCTAAATAACGGCCATTCCCCTTATCTGGCTGAGACGAACTTAAACCTGGTTCTAGTTCAATTAATCCATTTCCTTCTTTATTATTAAGAGCATAATTATCTCGATTCCATCCACTTGCAGTCTCTTTTTTGGCTGTATAAATACCATTTGTTATTTTAGTAATAACAGCTTTATTATTTATAGATGCTTCAACACCTGTGAATGACCCACCACTAATTTCTTCAATATTCCCTTTAAAATAGGGATTGCTTTTATTAAGCTCATAATTAAAAAGCCCATCATTATTTTGGCCTGTATATGTACCACCGCTGATTTTCTTAATTGTACCTGCATTCCATATGCCATAAGTACGACCAGTTGCTTGAACATTACCTGAAATTTCACCAATCTCTGAATTTTGTGAGAAATATAAGCCAGCGTTACCTTTATCACTTTCGATAGATTTAAATGTGCCACCTGTAATTTTATCTATTTTCGCCATATATTCAGGCTTACTACCAACAGCCAAAAGACCATTTATACCTTCGAAATTACCCCCACTAATCGTATGAACTTCAACTGGCGAATCACCTTCTCTACCGTATAATACCAAGCCAGAACAAAACGGCAATGCTCTATCATTCATTTTACTGTTCGCTTTTTCATAAAAGTTTTGGAAAGTACCACCACTAATTTCACCTACTGACGCACCACATTCAAGTTGCAAGGCACCAAAATGATACGACTTAAATGTGCCACCACTAATTTTATCAACTTTCGCTTTTTTATGAATTTTGAAGCATGGCTCAGATTGTCCTGTCCAACTCGAATGTTCAAAGTTACCGCCTTTTATGTTCGAAATTTCAGTTCCCTCATTCTCAACAAGGAGTGCAATATATGCACCTTTATACGTACCTCCTGCAATTTCAGGCACCTTTGCACCGTTCATAACACGCAAGATATAATTATTGCCAAAGCCGCTTGTATTCGTTTCATAAGGATTTTCAACTGTACCACCTTTAAATGTAGCTTTACTATCTTCACCGCTAATTGTCACAATGCTCAAATTTACCTCTGGATTACCGTAATTTCCTGGCAAATTAGAGCTTATTTTCACGCCATCATACATAAAAAATTCGCCCTTACTGACAACAACATGCACTTCATCTAATAGAAGCTCCGGACTTTGTGTGCCGCCACCCAACTTCAGTTTTTTGCCACTTTCTAAGAGTAAAGAAAAAGCCGCAGCTGATTTACTTGCTGTACTAGTTCTAGCCTCTTCACTTGTCGAAATGCTAGCACCATTCGAACCAGCCTTGAGTGTAATAGACTTTGTAATATTGACATTTTTAGTAATAACAATCTTGCCATTTACTTCTAATACATCTCCATCTTCTGCTGCCTCTAAAGCTGCTTCCAAAGTTGGATAACTTGTATCAGGTGTACGCTCAATCGTTATAAAATCAGTCGTAGCTCCACGCTCAGTTACAGTTTTTTTAGATATAGGATTTTTATTTTCATTGTCGGCTTTGTTATCAGTTAGTTCTGAAATTTCTGAATTAGCTGAATTTTCAACCTTAACTTGTGCAAGTGATTCTAGTTTATCTTTACTTTCGCCATCGCTACTAGGAGCAGAAGCTACTTTATCATTGGAAGAAACAGCTTCTAACGTATTTGCACTAGGCTGTTCACCCCCCCACCAAAATCATTAGCCAAAACAGTATGCGGCATCTCACTCAAAATCAATAAAGCACTGAGCATAAGTGCCGTTACTTTTCCTCGAAACATGAGTCCCTCCTTATTCCCCCTCAGGGATGCTGCCCACAGTATGCCATATATCTATTACAAATGTGGCGCAAATATTTTAATTAAGTGCTTTATTTTTGAACAATTTATGCAAAAAGTTATTTAGTTATTTAGTTTTTATAATCATGAAAAAGTATGTTTGGTTGTGTTCATTTTTATGGGTTGATTATTTCAGCCAAAATAGCTGGCAAATTAAGTCATGAAAACAGATAGTTTTTACCCATTAAGCGTTTTGTCAAGTACCTTTTCTTATTTATTGACACCTTATTTGAACAACAAAAAACAGCAAACCTGTTTGATTTGCTGTTAATTAAACCGATACATAATATTAAATGATAACTATCTTTAATACAAAATTTTTGAACGATAGCTATTCCTTCAACTCAAGTCAATCAAATAATTATTTACTAGATAACTTAAATTGCTCTTCTTTCTTATCAAAACTTAGTAAATAGTCTTTTCCTCTTTCAACATTAAGCTCCACTTTTGCAGGTCCCCATGTTGTAGTAACGTTTTTATGTAACACTCCGGGTCTAGTATATGTGTAAGTTACTTCTAAAACAATATCTCCTGGATCTGCACAAACTATATATTTTGCTTTTTCATTAAAAATAGCAGCTTCACCACTGATTACTCTAGCATATAATTGTTTTTGAGTGATTACATTATTTCCGGAAGAAAGCTCAATTTTCACCGCATTAGGATGTACAGCTAACCATTTAGTCAAGGCATTTTTGTTCATTTTAATTGACACAAACGAAAAAACAGCCGCTAATATAAAAATTGCAATCACAACATAGGCATATACTCCCATTGAAAAAAATGCTTCTAAATATTTCTCCATTTTCATTCTCCCTTTTAATTATTTTTATTAACATCATTTAATTTAATTGTTTTGCTTTTTACTCCAACCACTCCTAAATCTTCAATAAGTTCATTATATTTTCTTTTTCCTAGCGAAGATAAATCAAACATTTCCTTATTACCATCTTCTGTATAAAGATATAAGAAAAACGAGTCATTGTTTCTTTGTTCTGAAGAAATATGAACTTCATTTAGATTATAGTTAAATTCCTTTTTCCCATCGTTTATTAATATACCATTTCCATTTATAATTATTTTAGTTCTCAATTGCCTAAATATACTTATTACAACCAAAATAATGATGATAGAAGATATAATAATTGCAACTTTATATCCTCCAATTACTCCGGAAATTAAAAATGCAACAAGCACTCCAAAAATCATTATTATTAAATTATAGATAAACGAAACTAGGCTTCTTCTATATATTTTCTCCAAAACCAACCGTCCTTAAAGTACAATAATGATACTAACGTATATCTAATTTTAAGCACAAAATCACGTATAAATTATATATCTTTGTATACAAATGTCAATCTTAATTTTATTCGAATTTTATACCTCTAACTCTTTCTTCTTTTCCTGTGTTAATCCTCTCTTTTCTTGCAGTAATTTATCTATACAACCTCTAACACTTTCAGCCTGTTCCACTTCCTTTCGTATATCTGTCATTTGAGAATATAGAATATCTTTTTCTTTCCTCAAAGTGCCTATTTCTGATTTCCATTTGGATATATTTAGGGTCTTTTTTTTCAAATGTTCTTTCAGATATTTCTTGGCACTTTCAAATAAAATAATCTCTGCGGTATGTTCATTGTAGAAAGTATCTTGTTTGTTTTTCCTTAACTTGGCATAGGCTTTATAGGTGTCTCTATGCTTCAAATATTTCTCAGCTTGGTCGATAAGTTGTACTCTATCATCTATTTTCTTTTCGGTACCTTTAATGGCTCTTGTTGTTTTATAGTTCTTATCTATTAAAGTAACTATGCTTTCCTTAAGTTCAGATATGGAAGTGATATTTTTCTCTTTTAAGAACTGATAGCTTTCAATGTAGTATTGTTCTAAATCTGTATTATGGTTATCTGCATTTTTACGGATAAGATTTTCAAAAACGGACAGCAAATTTTCTTTGGATGGGGGGGGGGGACTTTGTATTCTCGTTTTCTGTTTTTTCCTCTTTTCCTATTCCTCTTATCCAATTTAGTAATGCCTTTATTCTTCTTGAGATTTCTCTTAAAATCGCATTTTGATGTTTGATTTCTCGGTTAATGTTTCCTCTATCGGTGGTTATACCTTTCTTTTCCATTTGACTTGCCGATACGCCTAAATGAATGGTCGGTATTTGCTTTATGCCTTGCCTTTGAAAAGAACGGTGATCCACTTTTTCCTGTATATTATTTTCTTCCAAATATTTGTTGGTAATATCCGCCCATGCTTTTCGCCACTCTTCCGCTTTTTCTTGCTCATTCCAATCGACTGTATTGATTTTTTTTGGTTTTGTAATTGCCGTTTTGGAGTTTTACTTTTTCTCCGTTTTCATCAAGGATATATTCCTTTTTTGATTTTGCTCCCCACCGTGTTAAACTATATTTTAGGGGCTTTATGGCCCAAAACTGCATAAAACAAACTAAGGTAAAAGGAGGCAATATGGATAAAATCATTTATCACGGCTCTAAAAATATTGTCATGCAGCCTAAATTTGGCTTAGGCAAATTATACAATGATTATGGCCGCGGTTTCTATTGCACCGAAAGCCTAGATTTGGCTAAATAATGGTCTGTTAGTGCTTACACTGATGGTTATGCCAATCAATATAAACTAGATTGCTCTAACCTCGACATATTAAACTTAAATACATCTAACTATACTTTGTTACACTTGTTAGGTATCATTTTAGAAAATCGTACCTTTAACACTTCCACACCTTTGGCTAATGAAGCTAAAAATTATATTCTGCAGAACTTTCATGTCGATTATCAATCTGCCGATATAATCATCGGCTATCGTGCAAATAACAGTTACTTTTCATTCGCAACTGACTTTATTAGTGGAACAATTTCCTATCGTCAACTTTGCAATGCAATGAAAGTCGGTAAATTACCTAGTCAATAAACTTAACTATCCATTGCAAACAGCTTGGCAAATTTTTCTGCATAGTGATATTGCCAAACGCTTTGCTGATGGCGACTGTAATGTTATTGCTGGACAATCGGACATTGATTTGGCGCACACTGCTTTGCTCCAAGCAGACCTTATAACAGAAGCTGATTTAGAAAAGCTGACTCACTTAGCTATTACGGCAGATACAAGTGATTTTACTTATGAACGTAGCCCTGAATATTGGACAGCATGGTCATTAGCCTACTATCAATGACTAACTAGTTTAATCTTTGCCAAAATAGATAGCGTCATACCTATAACACAAATTTATGCTTTGTATCATCTTTATCACGAAATGGATATTTTGCAATTTGTCGATAGACTGAATGAACTCTTTCGCCGCACGCAGCCAGAAACAGAACTGGAAGTTGAGCGCCAACAAGCTAAACTTCCACAAGATAAGTTAGCAAAATTAGCAAATATATCAGTTAAGACCATTCAACAATATGAACAGTGCCAAAAAGATATAAATCAAGCACCAGTGTATACTCTCTACAAGTTAGCTAAAGTGTTACACTGTTCTTTGGAAGATCTCATTGAAAAAGTACCTGTTGTACAACCTGGAGGTGGAAAATGAATAGAGTCGAAAATCTACGTAAATTCACATATCTCTCTAATCCCAAGACTAACTCCGACCAAAGCTTAGCTGCCTTTGTCGTGAGTAACTGTGATTTGGATAATGATCGTTACAAAAACAAAATTTACACTTTTAACGGCACAGAACTTCGGCCACTCACGGAAGCTGGCGAAGAAGCAAGTTTCTGTTTTGAAGATGCTGAAAATATCTTGTTCAAAAGTCCAAGCAAAAACCGTTATCAAAACGACAAAGCCAAAGACACACAAGCGCCTTGCAGCCACTATTTCAGAATCGCTGTTGATGGTGGCGAAGCTAGCTATGCTTTCAGCATTCCACTTGCTGTTGACCAATTATTGCCTTTGAACGAGCGTAACAAATTCTTAGTCTTAGCCTCTTATGACATTGATCTACCAGATCTTTGGCAGAAGGATGAAGCTGAGCAGAATGCAATCATGGAGAAGCGCAATAAACCAAGACGCCCGCACATAATTAATGAAATACCGTTCCAAGCAAACGGCCAGGGCTATCTCTACGGCAAACGCTCCGCTTTATTCATGTTCGATGCTCTAACCAAAGAACTTGAATTAATCGGATCTGATTATCCAAATTATGTGATCAACTGGATTACCTTGAATCCAAGCAAAACCAAGGCCGCCTTTGCTGCCACTCCATACACGGGCGATGACAAATTTCGTTGGCAGCCATTTGCTAGACTTTATGAATTAGATTTGCAAAGTGAAATCATCACGCCTCTATATGAAAAGTTAGATCAGCAATTAGGCGATGGCTTCTATATCGAAACTGTCGATCAAAATGGCAAAGCTACAGGCGAAGAAGAACTTGTTTTAATTTCAAGCGATACGCTTGCGTATGGTATCAATCAAAACAATCACTTCTATCTCTACGATCGCACAGCTAAAGATTTACACAAGCTTTCTGACTACGAAATTATATACGGCAGCAGTGTTGGTTCCGATGTCTGCTTAGGCTATCATGCCACAAGTTACCAAACAGACAGCACAGTCTACAATTTAATCGAAACTAAAGGTTATAGTTCAAAGCTCACAGCTTTCAGCTTTGTGAAAGAAGAAGGTCAAAAGTTACCAAGCTTAAAACAAGAAACTCTCGTTAATAAAGAGGGCGCTTGCTTAGCTGCATTCAAGCTTAATATCGACACTGATACAGTTTTGGCTGCTAATGATTGTGCCGCTTTAGATGCTGAAAGTGAAACAGATTCAACTTGTGACTTTAACAGCACTTCTCAATGCCAAGCTTCAGATATTACTTGTACTTGTGCTGATTCAAATGCAGCAAATACAGCATGTAATTGTGCGAAAGACTGCTTATTCGTCATCGGTTTGTATGGCCAAGAACTCAACGAGCTCTATCTCGTTACAAATCCAACTAATTTAATTCGCTTGACTTACTTCAACGATCACGCCAACTTAGAATTAACAGCTATTAAACCCGAAAAGCTCACCTACACAAGCCCTTATGATCAATCTGAAATGACAGGCTTTGTGCTCTTACCACCTGATTTTGAAAGTGGTAAATTAGCTAGCTATCCACTAATTATGGATATTCACGGTGGCCCTAAGACAGTTTACGGCACAACTTACTACCATGAAATGCAAGTTTGGGCTAACTTAGGCTTTGTCGTCTGCTTTACAAACCCACACGGTTCAGACGGTTATGGCAATGACTTTGCCGATATTCGCGGCGCTTACGGTAACTGTGACTTTGACGATCTCATGGCCTTCCTAGATTGTGTCCTAGCTAGGTACAAAGAAGTTGACCAAGCTCGTTTAGGCGTTACTGGTGGTTCTTACGGTGGTTTCATGACAAACTGGATCATCACCCACACTGACTGCTTCAAAGTCGCTTGTAGTCAGCGTTCCATCTCGAACTGGCTGTCTTTCTACGGTACAAGTGATATTGGCTATTACTTTGCAACTGATCAGAACAAAGTTAAAGGTCTCACTTTACCAGAACAAGCCATTCTCTGGGAACATTCACCATTGAAGCATATCAACAACGCTGTTACGCCAACTCTCTTTATCCACTCTGATTCTGATTACCGTTGTCCACTTGAACAAGGTATGCAGATGCATACAGCTTTGCTAGCTTTGGGTGTTACGAGTAAGCTCTGCATTTTCCCAGGCGAAAATCACGAGTTATCCAGAAGCGGTAAGCCACAAGCTAGAGAATGGCGGCTCAATCTAATGACACATTGGTTCTTAAAGTACTTGCAAGCAGATAAAGTTGATTTAATCAATGAATTTGCCAAAAAAATTGAATAATTCAAAGTCGCCGTTAGCGTGACCTAACCAAATGAAGAAAGGATTTAATTATGAGTGAACTAATTAAAGAAATACCGACCATTGTCACCAGTAAGGAAACTAATTTCAGCTTAGAAACGCAAAATGACTTTTATGCGCAACGTCTAAATCCAGAACATGTCGCTTTTTTGTGTATCGATTTACAAGAAAAGATCATGCCAGCCATGGCTGAAAACGAAGCTATTTTGCAACAGAACATCAAATTCTTGAAAATCTGTGCCTTCTTCAAATTGCCCGTTATCTATACACAGCAATACCCAAAGGGTCTTGGTGCAACAAAGCCTGAAATTCTAGCTGAAATTAAGGCTTGCGAAGCTGCTGGCTGCCCAATTTTCACTTTTGATAAGACACGCATGAGTGTCTTAACCGGCAATCTCGGTTTGTTCCTCCGCCAGAATCATATTAAACAATTAATTGTCGCTGGTGTTGAAAGCCATGTCTGCGTTTACCAAAGCTGCCGTGACTTCTTGGCTGAAGGATACACTGTCTTTGTGCCAGAGGATATGACAAGTTCTCGTCAGCTCAAGCATAAACAAACAGCTCTTCACCTCTTGGAGAAGCTCGGAGCAACTGTCAGCAATCTAGAAATGTTGATGTTTGACCTTCTGCAAGATTCTAAGCATCCAAATTTCAAAGCTTGCCAAGCGCTGATTAAGTAGATGCTGCTATAAGCGAGCACTTCTCTTCCGTTTTAAATAAAATGTCTATCCCCAATTTCTTAGTCACTTCTTGAATTACATAGAAATTGGGGATTTAATCATCTTAAAAAGGCAAGCATATTTATTTACATTATACAGCTTATATAATTAAATTTGCTTGCGTTTTTATATATTATGGCTTATGATTTAATTGAAAGAAGGGTGATCATCATGTCAACAGTTAATGTGAATTTTCGTTTAGATTCAGATGTAAAGCAACTTATGGAGAAAACCTGCGATGAACTAGGATTATCTATGAGCGCTGCCTTTACAATTTTTGCCAAAAAAGTTGCACGTGAAAAACGTATCCCTTTTGAGCTAGCTGTTGATCCATTTTATTCGCCAACAAATTTAGCTCATCTACAGCGTGCAGTTTCTGCCCTAAACTCTGGCAAAGGTGTCGAACATGAATTAATTGATGTGGATTAGCAGCTTGTAAAGGTCATTATGAATAAGCTCAGATAATTACTTTAATCTTATTGTCTTGCTCATTCGTGTATAATAGATAAGAACTTATTGCATTGTAGCCGAAGGAGGCATTTATGTACAAATTAGTATTTGTCCGCCATGGACAAAGTGAGTGGAATTTGAAAAACCTTTTCACAGGTTGGACCGATGTCGATTTGAGTGAAGAAGGTGTACGTCAAGCAAAAGAAGCTGGTCAAAAGATTAAGGCCGCTGGCATTAAATTTGATCTAGCATTCACATCTGTATTAAAACGTGCTATCAAAACTTGCCACTACGCTTTGGAAGAAAGCGATCAACTTTGGGTACCTGAAATTAAGAGCTGGCGTTTGAATGAACGTCATTATGGTGCTTTACAAGGTTTGAATAAGGCAGAAACAGCTGAGAAGTATGGCGATGAGCAAGTGCGTCAATGGCGTCGCTCTTACGACATTTTGCCACCAGCTTTAGACAAGGATGCCGAACTATCTTCATTCCATGATCGTCGTTACGCTTCATTACCAGAAGAAGTTATCCCTCAACATGAGAGCTTGAAAGTAACACTTGACCGTGTTATGCCGTTCTGGGAAGACCAAATTGCTCCAGCTATTAAAGCAGGCAAGACATTGTTAATTGCTGCTCATGGTAACAGCCTACGTGCTTTAGCTAAACATTTGGAGAAGATCAGTGATGAAGACATCATGGGGCTAGAAATTCCAACAGGTCAACCTTTAGTCTATGAATTAGATGACGAACTTAACGTAATCAAACGTTATTACCTCTAATATAATAGGTATTAAAACGTTTGTAGCTTTGAATTCTGAAACAAATAAAGGGGATTATCAGTGATAATCCCCTCTTTTACTACTCAAGTATGTTTTTACTTGTCTAAAATTCCCATCTCAACGCCAACTTCATGGAAAATTCTAACAGCTTCATCTAATTGTTCCCTTGTATGCTTAGCTTGCACCATTACACGCACACGGCCTGTGCCTAATGGAACAGTTGGGAAAACAATAGCTGAAACAAATACACCCTTTTCCAATAATTTCTTGGAGAACTGCATAGCTTTAGCTTCATCACCAATAATAACTGGCGTAATTGGTGTTTCTGAATGGCCTGTATTAAAGCCCAAAGCTGTCAATTGCTCCTTAATGTACTTCGAATTTGCCCACAATTGCTTCTGCAAACTATCATCTTCTGTCAAAATTTCAATTGCCTTCTTCGCAGCGGCTGTATCAGCTGGGCTCAAAGTTGTGGAGAACAAAACAGGACGTGCGCGATGTGTCAACCACTGATAGCTAGCTTCTGAACAAGCGACATAACCGCCCTTAACACCGATAGCCTTGGACAAAGTACCAATGATAAAATCGACGCGACCATGCAAACCGAAATGATCGACTGTACCACGGCCATGACTACCCATCGTACCTGAACCGTGTGCATCATCAACATAAGTGAAAGCACCATACTTCTCAGCTAACTCAACAATTTCTGGCAATTTTGCTAAATCGCCATCCATACTGAAAACGCCATCTGTAAAGATGAAAACATTATGATACTTGCCTTGAGCAGCCTTGAGTAATTCTTCAAGCTCCTGCATATTGCTGTGTGCATAAACTTGCTTGGTTGCTTTAACCATGCGCATACCATCGATGATTGATGCGTGGTTCAACTGGTCAGAAATCAACAAATCATCTTTGTCGCAGATAGCCTGAATTGTACCGATGTTGCAATCGTAACCTGATTGGTAAATGAAGCAACGCTCAGCATGTTTGAACTTAGCCAAAGCAGCTTCCAGCTCTTCGTGAATAGTTTGGTTACCAACAATTGTTCTAACCGCACCAGCACCAACGCCATAATGCTTAATAGCCTCGATAGCAGCTTCCTTCAAGCGCTCATCATTGCCCAAGCTTAAATAGTTATTGGAGCAAAGGTTGATTACCTTTTTGCCGTTTAATTCCAAAACAGGATCACAAGCACCTGAGTTGACTGGCAATGTACGATACAAGCCCTTCTGCTTCAAATCGTCAACTTTTTCTTGCAAATACTTCATCGTATGCAGTTCTTTATTCATTTTGCACCTCATCTATATGTTTCACGTGAAACATTTTTACTTTTTAATAAAGCAAGCTTTTCTAATAGAGCAACAAATCTTATTTAGCTAATTTAACTTTCAAGTTAGCTAGCATATCTTCCGTCATCTTGTCCAAATCATATTCAGCATGGAAATTCCACTCTTTCTGAGCAGCGCTAATATCCAAAGAATTTGGCCAACTGTCAGCAATTGCTTGACGAATAGGATCAACTTCGTATTTAATCGTAAATTCAGGGATAAATTTCTTAATTGAAGCAGCCACCATTTCAGGCTCAATACTCATAGCTGAAACGTTAAAGGCATTTCGATGTTGCAACTTGTCACTTGGGGCTTCCATTAAATCAACAATTGCTTGCAAAGCATCTGGCAAATACATCATATCCATATAAGTGCCAGCTTTAATATAGGAAGTATAAGTTTTATTCTCAATTGCGCCATAATAAATATGCACGGCATAATCAGTTGTTCCCTGACCTGGGAGCGTCTTCCATGAAATTAGGCCCGGAAAACGTACGCCACGTGCATCAACGCCAAACCGTTTATGATAATAATCACACAACAATTCGCCCGATACCTTTGTTACACCATACATAGTTTCTGGTCTTTGCAATGTATCTTGTGGTGTATTATCATGCGGTGTACTTGGTCCGAATGCGCCGATTGAACTCGGGCAGAAAATCTGAGCTTTTAATTCGCGTGCAACTTCCAAAGCATTTACTAAGCCCTGCATATTAACTTGCCATGTCTTTTGTGGCATTGTCTCACCACGAGCTGATAAAATTGCTGCTAAATGCATAACTGTATCAGCCTTAAATTCTTTAGCACATGCCAAAAAATTGGCATAATCTGTAACATCAAGTTGTTTGTAGGCTAAATGGCTGAGAGCTGGTATAGTTTCTTTGGCTAAATCTGTAACTAGAACATTCTCTTGACCATACTTATCTGCCAAGAACAACGCCAATTCGCTGCCAATCTGACCCAAGCTGCCTGTTAGGATGATTCTTTTCATTTTTGACCTCCAGTAAGAGATGTATAGTTATATTGTAGTACATTTTTTCAACTATCAACGTCTTACTTTGGGCAGATTTACCAAAAATTAATTCTCATCACCATGTTCTTGTTGCAAATTTGGATTGGCATCATAAGCAAATGAACAGATAAAAGCTTCTAAATCTGCTTGCGTCAGCAAATGTAATCTTGCTTCTAACTTATCATCAATCTTCTTCAAATTGTATTTGCTCTGCATACAATTGCATAGCACATTCTGTCTACGCTTAGCCTTCAAATTAGCGCGATACTTGGTATCTGACAAATTAAGTCCCAAACTGACAGACAAATCTGAAGTTGTTTTTTTGACCAAATTATACATGCGATGCAATCTCGGCCAGCTTAATTTGATAGGTTCATTGTTATCATCAAGGTTTGAGCAAACAAGTCCTGCTTTGAAATTATCGCTAGGATCTTGCTTAGCCTTTAAGTTGTAGTTATCAGACAAAGGTAGTCCATGATAATCCCAGGCTGCAAATTTGAAAGCTGGTTCCAAATTTTGGAATATCAAGGCTGTGTACAAAGCATCATTCAACGCATCGTGATAAGCTTCGTCTGGCTCAATTGTTAAAAAGTCAACTGCACGTTTAACAGCATGTGCGCCTGCTTCATCACCGCTGAATAGCTCATAGAGTTTTTGAATATCAATGAATTTAGCTGGTAAACTGTTTGGCAAAGCATAATAATTCAAATTTTCCCTTAATGGTTTAGCATCTGATGTACTCCAAGTTCCGAACATCAATGGCAGCTCTTTCAAAAGTGCCTGTAACTCGCTAAAGCCATAACTTTGCTCAGCTATTTTGTCATACGGTAATTGGCATACCTCACAAGCTTTCATCTGCTCAGCTTCAGGGAATTGACGCCAAATCCAAGCATAAAAGTCATAAATAACCGTTGTAAAAGGCGGCGACACTTTAAGTTCATCTTTCTTAACCTTTGTCAAACGTTGCACATATTTATTAATTTGCGGGTAAATCTGAGGTCTGATCAAAGCAGAATAGTGTTCCTTGATTTGCAAATTGGAGCTTAAACTGACAGCACCAATCTGAAAAATCTCGAAAATTGGTATACGCTTCTTAGTAACAACCGTACAGCTTTTCGTTATGCGTGGCTTCCCCACTTCTTCATAGTGGCCACTTGCCATATTCCACTCTAAATCGAAAATGATATAAATCATAAAAGCTAGTATAGCTATCCTTTCTGCTCTAAATCATGGCCAATAACAGCATACACTGTATAATTATAATGTAATATTACAAGAAAAACAGGTGATTAACATGTCTGATGCAAAAATAGCGGCAGAAAACAATATGACAAGCTTTAATTTGGCTATTGTCAGCCAAAATAGTCTGAAAAAACAAGCATTTACACAAGCTTGTCTGTTATTAACTGCTAAATTGCCTACCATTAAAGTGAATTTAGTAGCCGAACTTGCTCAGTCCGCCACCTCTGCAAGAAGCATATCGGTTCTAGCGCTTGATTATGCTCAATTAAATAGCTCAACCAATGTTTCACGTGAAACATTTAAGCAGCAATTGCTGAGTTTATTTCAAGCGAACAGTTGGAAAACCTGTTTTATTTTGCAAGTATTACCTTTAGATATTTTCATTCAGAACGTTGATTTAGCAAATCTTAACTTACAATTAAGCGCATTTTTCAAAGCAAATCAGGCTTCACCTATGCTTAATGCTTCTGCTTCTGATAATGCTAAAGTGGCCGATAAATCAGAGTCTACTAGAACAGCTGAAATTACCAGTAATAGTGCAATTGAAGCGACTGAAACTACTGGTGCTACTGAAACAGCCAAAGTTGTTGAAACGGCCAAATTTTCGCCCGTTCATAGAGCGTCACTACTTAACTGTAAAAGTGATTTAGCTAGAAATGAACATTTGGAACTTAGAGAAATGCTTGCAAAATTCGTGCATACAGAGCCATTAAACGTTTTATATTTTGGAAATTGTTTCTGTTTAACACTTGGTAATCTGTCATTTAGTATACATCGTTCACCCTATCTGCTTGACCTTTGGCCAAAAAGCAATTCTAAGGACGAAAATTCTGTATCTAGAGCTAAATATAAATTGCTGGAATTAGCCGACCGTCTTGCTAATTCAGAACAAGCTGCCGAACTGGATAAAGAAAAAGAACATAATTTGGCATCTTTCTTATGCAAGCAGGCTGATGAAACTCAATTAGAAAGTATCAGAACGCAATATAAACAGCTACCGAAAAACATATACCAAACAATCAAAATCTGGCAAACAGCTCCTCATTTAGCCTTCGATTTGGGCGCTGCACCAGGTGGTTGGACAGAAGTTCTCTTAAATTACAATTATCAAGTCATCGCCATCGATCCACAACACCTCAAAATCACAGCCAAAGCTAATCTCTGGCATTTTCAGGCATTAAGCGATCAATTTTTAGAAATGGCCAAAGCAAATAATTTTGCATTAGCTAAAGCTAACTTATTAGTCAACGATATGAAGATGTTTTTCCGCCCTAGCCTAGCCTTAGCAGCTGCATTTTTGCCATATCTAACTAATGACGCGATTATCATTCAAACAATTAAGTTAAGCAAAACTGAAAGCTATTTCAAGCAAATCAAAGACATTAAGCGCTATCTTGAGCACGCCTTGCCTAAATGTAAACTTGAATTTGTTCGCCAATTATCCGTAAATCGCTCCGAATTGACACTCGTGTTAAGCAAAATAACCGGGTAAATACTCACAAAATTTCAAAAGTAAAAAGCACAAATTCAATGCCAAACGCTTGGATTAAAAAGACTCAAAACTACGTGCAAAAGTTAAAATTACAAATCTAAAAACCAATACATACAATTTTTTGCCTGAACCTTCGCTTAAATCCCGTTTTGTTTGGCGAGGCGCTGAATTAAGGTTAAATAGAAATGCTCCAGCCAATCATAATTTGTCGCCGGCCAAAACCTATTTAAGCTACTGAAAATTTGCTTATTGCAAAAACCACTATTGACCTGACGCTGTTGTTGATCGACAGTTGTCGTTATGGCACAGCGCATAGTGCTCAAATTTGGATATAATTCCACACTTTTATTCAAGAATGCGACATTCGGCAATGTTAAAGGTGCAAAACAATTCGACTGATATGCACTCACAACTGCATAAGCATACTTGGCATTCTTCTGCAAAATTCGCGCTTTTTGTGAAATTAAGCCTAACTCAGGATAATAAGTCCCTTTGGCATCAACAACACCATCAATCAAGTAGAGGTGCGCCTGATCTTGCGCGATGAATAGAGCCCCATTCTCACAGGCCTTTCGAAGTTGTTCACGCAACACATGATTAAAAGATAAAGCACCTAAATAAGAATTTAATTCATGTGCAGCGAAAAAGTAAGCTAAACAATCGGAAGGCAAAATTTTGTCATGTAAAGGACTAAATTTGTACCAGTCAATTCCCAATTGACTCAAGAACTGTAATTCATAACTATCGTAAGCTGAAAAAGCCTGATCATACGCTAACGCTACCTTCAAACGCTGCTTCTCTAAGCCTAAGCTAAGCAAGCGCTTATAAATTTTGCTACTTAATTGCAAAATATCAGCCTGCATCAGCTCTTGATATTTACGCATTTTTCTTAAGTTATTCTGCAAAAAATCAGCTGCTATCAACCTTTGATTATGCCAGCAAACTTCCTTGTTATAGCGTTGTTTAAACAAAGTCTGCCACGCTTCAACTTGCTCTATCTGACCATTAAAAATTGCAAAAGCAAAAAGCAAATTTGCTGTGTCTTTATTTGCTAAAATACTATCCAATTCTTTGATAGTTTGTTGTCCCAGCATATTTGCATCTAAACAAATCACGAGCTTTCCTCCGATTTTCTGAGCTAAACTTAGAGGTGAAGCTGCATCAACTTGTTCATTAATTTTTAACTTTTCGTCTTGCTGCTGTAAATAATATTTTAATGACTGGCTAGAACTTGCAAAGGAATCGCAATAGACTGTCTTTGTGAAAAATAAGTGTAAAGCCGCTGTACTATTCTCACCATTCAAAAGAAAAGCATAATCATTTTGGCCTTGCAATAGAGGATCTAACAACCTAATTCTAGAAACTTGACTTAGTTGTTGCTTCAAGTCAAACTCAGGATAAGGACAGTATAGTTGGCACTTAGCATAATCTGCCATATATTTACAAATGGAAGTTGCTAAATCACGATAATATAAGTTGACGCTTGTGTTATAGTCTGCAAATAATTTGCAAAATATCAAACAGCGATTGCTAAACATGCCCTACCCTCAAAGTTTTCTTTAATCTTAACATAATCTCTATTTGTATACTATAATGAAGTGAATTAATAGCGGAGTACATAACATGTTATATATGAACTATCAAATTATACTTGGTTTTTGGCCTCTTTATCTGCTAGCAGGCTTTGTTTTGCTATGCCAAATTTGGGTACAAGTTTACCGTCCTAAGAAGATCAATGTCTTCATCAGACGAATTATCATGACCATTTATAGTCTCTTTTTACTATCGAGTTTATTTTTCCCAATCACAAGTTCTGATCATCATCTTTCTTTGCTCTCAGCTTGGGAAAATATCGTGAAAATACCGCTCATTCCAATCATTGATGAGCTATTTTTAGCAATTGTTGCCACCCACGAGCATGATTTTACTGTTCTCAGCAAGTTCATGTTCAACATTTCATATCACCTTTTGTTGTTTATACCGTTAGCTTACTTTTTGAGACGTGAAAGCAAAACATACTCTTCGTTCAGTATCTGGCTTTTGACCATTCTGTTCAGTATTGTCACACAACTACTACGCTTAGGCTTGAACTTTGTAAGTGGCTTTTTCTTTTTCTCTGTCAATATAAACTATGTCATTATGAATATATTAGGTTCTGCTTTGATACTGTTTATCATGCACATCGTTCGCAAAAATTACCTCAAAAATAGAGGCTACAACTGGAAGATTCGAGGCCCTCGTAACATAGCTCAAACTGTTTCGGTTAAACGTTTCTTAAACCGCAAAATTAAAGAAAACAGCACGATTTATCGTGGTCAAAAAATAACTAGAAAGACTAAATGGAATTAAGCTGATGGATATGTCTGATGCACTCAATTTAGATAACGAGCAAGCAGCATTGGCTAAAACTATTTGGCACAATGCTCTAAAGAAAATCAAGTCTAAAGTATCCACCGTTCTTTTCGTAACGTGGATTGAGCCACTTGTGCCTTTTTATGTTGACGAAAATCGCCTATTTTTGAGTACACCTGATGATTTCAGCTATCGTTATTTAGTCAAGTATTTACCCTTGTTTGCTGATGTGATTGCTGAATCTAATTCATTCCGTTTAGAAGTTAAATTAGTAGTTGGCACTGAAGGCATCAAGCAAGCTTTAGCTAATTTACAGCCAGATTCTGTTACATCTAGCTTTGACGCAGCCCAAACGGTTATTGAACAACGAGAAGCTAACATTGAACCTGAATTTGTTAATGAAAAAGTAGAACCAGAAGTACAAGTAAAACCTGAAACTTTCGCAGCTGTTCAACCTAAACAAACTTTTATTCAGCCACAAGCAATTGATGAACAGCCACAAGCAAAAATCATCGTAAATCCCCTCTATCAGCAGCATTTTCGCAAGGATTACACGTTTGATAATTTCATTGTTGGCCCTAACAATACAATGGCGCACGCTGCCTGTCAGGCTATTGCCAATTCCTATTTCACAGATGGCCAAAAGCCTTACAATCCCCTCTTTCTCTATGGCGGTAGCGGTTTAGGCAAAACTCATCTTTTGAATGCTATTGGTAACTCTGTCTTACAGCATCGTCCTCAAACTAGAATTCTCTACTTACAGACAGAAGACTTCGTCAATGAATTTATCGCTACGATAAGGAAGCAAAATTACAATGTTTTTAGAAACAAATACCGTAATTGTGACTTATTGTTGATTGACGATATTCAATTCATCGAAGGCAAAGAACAGATGCAAGAAGAATTTTTCTACACTTTCAATACCCTTTACGAAAATAACGCTTACATCGTCATCACTTGTGATAAGCATCCGCGCTATTTAGTTACGCTTGAAGAACGCTTAAAAACACGTTTTCTCTCTGGCCTAGCTTGTGATATTAATCCGCCAAACTACGAGACACGTATGGCTATTTTGCAAGCAAGAGCCCAAGCTTTGCACGAAGACATTGATATTAACATCATCAGTTATATAGCTAAGAATATCAGTCTGAACATTCGTGAATTAGAAGGTGCTTTGAATAGCGTATTAGCCATAAAACACTTATCTGGTTATATCAACTTAACATTGGCTGAAAAAGCGCTTGAACCAATTATTAAGCACAATATAGCTGAAACAATCACGCCTGATTTCATCGCTGACGTTGTAGCAACTTACTACAACATCGTCAAGGCAAATTTGTACTCATCCTGCAAAGAAAGCAAGTACACTTACCCTCGCCACGTGGCCATGTATCTGTGCAGAGATTTATTAAATATGACTTATGCTAGTATCTCCAAAGCTTTTAACCGCTCTGACCATACAACGACCCGTAACGCCTGCCTAAAAATCGAAAAAGCGCTAAAAAATGACTTAAGTTTGCAGAAAGAGATCGCCAGCATCAAAAACAGCTTGCATGAGCATTAGCTTTTATTTATAAAAAATTTAAATTTTTAGAATTTTAGCTTGCTTTACCCTTTCGCACTTTTTTGCGTGGATAAGTCTGTGCATAATTCTGGTGATAAATTTTTAAGCCTTACTTGAAGCCAAAATTTAGAACAATCTATCCCAAAATGAAGTTCCCTGAATTTAGGCCTTCTAAAAAAAGAAAACACATACGCCTAATCGCTGTTTGCTGTAATTTTTAGGTAATTAAACTGTAATTTACCACATTAACCACATACCATAATAAGAATAGTGATTAACTAAATTGATTGTTTGTTTCAGGGCAACTTGCCATTTTCACGGCGTGGTTAATTACAATTACAAACAAAATGTAGTTGTAGCTTGTTCTGATTGCAAAATTTTTACAGAACAAAGATAAGTTGCTATAATTTATAGAGTCAGTTTACTAGCAAAAGAGGTGTCATATGAAAATTGTTTGTCCGAAAAATTTACTGCATCAAGCAACTAATTACGTGTTAAGAGCTGTTTCCAGTAAAACAGGTAACGAAATTTTAGATAATGTTTTCCTGTCAGCCGACAAACAAAGCAATACATTACTTTTGCGCGGTTATGATTTGGAATGTGGAATTGAAACGAAGATCAAGGCTGATGTTTATGAAGCTGGTGACATGTTGGTGCCAGCTAGATTGTTAGGTGATATTGCTGCTAAATTGGAAGAGGGCGATGTTACAATTACTTGCGATGAGAATTACAAGACAGTTATCAGTGCTGGCAAATCTAAGTTCAATTTTATGACACGTCCAACAGCTGATTTCCCAAGTTTGCCGGAGATTAGCGGCAATTTGACATTTACCTTGCCTCAAGATCGTTTCCAAAAATTAATTAAACAGGCAATAATTGCTGTCAGCACCGATTTGTCACGCCCAGCTTTTAACGGCATTTTGTTCAATGCCAATGAGAAGAATTTGGAACTTGTTGCAATTGATGGCTTCCGTTTGGCAATTAGTAGACATGCTTATGATGAGAGAATGCCAAAAGTTGAGAAGCCATTCCGCCTCTTAATTCCAGGTAAAGCTTTGAAGATCTTGCAACCTTTGTTAGGTTCAGAAGATTTAGTGACATTAAAAGTTGACAACAAACAAGTTGAGTTCAATTTGGGTAGTTTGAAATTAGTCAGTCGTTTATTGACCAATGAATTCATGAAATATGAGAGTCTTTTGAACAGCAACGGTGATACAACCATCGTCATTAACAGAAGTCAGTTCTTGGCTGGCTTGGAGAGAATGTTGTTGATCATGAACGTGTCTGATCGTCGTTTACCAATTAGATTACAAACGACAGATGAGAGCAGCTTGCAGATTGATGTTGTGTCTGAGAAAGGCCAAGCACATGAAGATATAGCTGTTTCTGTACAAGGCCAGATGATTGATATTGATTACAATCCAATTTACTTTACTGATGCTTTGCGTGTCATTGATGATGAACTGGTACAGATTAATTTTGCTGGTAGTTTGGGACCTTGTATCATCAAACCAATGACAGGTGATGATTACGAATTTTTGATTTTGCCATTAAGGCGTTAGCTTTAGGTAGGCTAAGATTGCATGCTTATTCGTGAGCTATCTCTATGTAATTTCCGTAATATTAAGCAAGCAAATGTCCAATTTGGCAACTTGCTTAATATTATTCATGGAGCTAATGGCCAAGGTAAGACGAATTTATTAGAAGCTGTGTATCTTTTAGCCTTAGCTGATTCATATCGAACGAACAATGATAGCGAGCTTATCAATTTTAAGGCTGACAGCTGCCTTTTACATGCAACTTTGGCGAATGAATTGACTGATAATTCAAGCAAGTTTGTAGAAGCTTCGACTTTAGCTTTAGAGATTAAAAAAGCAGTTAATAAGACAGAAAAAACTTATAGCAAAGATAATTTGCCCGTGGCTAGAGTGGCAGATTTTATCGGCAATTTCAATGCAGTTTTGTTTGCACCAGAAGATTTGTTGTTGATCAAATCAAGTCCGCAACTAAGACGCCAATTTCTTAATCGGATTTTGGCGCAGTCGAAGCGAGCTTATATTTATAATTTGCAGAAGTTAAATCAGTTATTGCAAAGCAAAAATCGCTTATTGAAAGAATTACAAGTATTTGACCCTAAATGTGTGTTAGAGCAGTATAAATCTTTGCTGAAGTCTACTGTCAGTGCAACAGTTTTGAATCGTGCTTACTTGCATGAACTGGTTGCAAATTTAAATGAAGCTAATCAGGAACAAGCAATTAAGCAAAAACTGGGCATGATTTTGACGTTGAATAAGAATTTTGTTGAAGTGGCTAGCTTAATTATTTTTGAGCGCTTACAGGTGGTGTTAGCTTTCAATAAGTTGGTTACAAACTATCAAGATATGTTAAGTTTGGGCAAGGAAACCTTACAAGTTAAGTATTTGAGTTGTGTTCCGCTTACCAATGATATAACAGTCGATAAAATTAAAGAGCTTTTAAGCTACAAAGTAGAGCAGGCATTTAATAGTGACTTTTTTAAGGGACATTGTAGTATTGGGCCGCAAAGAGATGATTTGGAATTTTATCTCAATGAGAAAAATTGTCGTTTGTATGCTTCACAAGGTCAGCAAAGAACTGTCATTTTGGCCCTGAAATTAGCTGAATGCGATTATTTAACTTATGTGAAGCAGATTAAGCCTGTTTTACTTTTGGATGATGTTTTGAGTGAACTAGATAGTTTAAGGCAGCAAGCTTTGTTACACAATATCATGGACAGGCAGGTTCTATTGACTTGTACAGATTTAGATTTCATGGCAAATATGCAAATGCCAAAGACTGATATTTGTTTTATTCAAGTCAATCAAGGCGAAATTACGCAGGGCGAAGTCAATCAAGACATAATCACGCAAGGTGAGGAACAGCAAGGCGAAGCTACAAAGTACGAAGCTGTGCAGAGTCAAACACGACAAGGTGAAGTCAGTCTGAGTGAATTTAGCAAAGAGTAACTATTTCTGATGTAGACTTTTTATACAAAAAAAAGAAAAAGTAAAGCTAAATTTCAAAGAACTACTATGAAAAATATCTATTGCGTTTGGGCGATATATGCCCTAATTTTCGGGATATATATGTGCATTTTACCTGATTGTAAAATAGTCTTTTTTGAGGGTTATGGTATAATTAAAGGGTGTATATAGACATTGGTGGAAATATTTGGATTGAACATAAGAAGATAGTGGCTGTTTTTGATTTGGACAGCATAACTGAGGCTGCCAAGAATAAAAGTGGCCAGTTTTTGCATTATGCCGCTGAAAATGCCAGACTCATTCCAGCTGAACCTGAAAGTTTGCCTTTGAGTTTGGTTTTGACTGTGCGCGCAGCCTATCTTTCACCTTATAACAGTCGCAAACTTATTGAACGGATGAGACGTTCTTGAGTTAAGAAAGAGGTTGTATGAATGATGACACTTGCAACAGAAAAAGATGCTGAAATGAAGCAGAATGAGCAGCTTGCCGATAAACAAACTGAAAATAAACAAGTCGAGGCTGAGGAAGATTTCCGTAATTTGGCGGAAGATGTACATGCTTTGACGGACGATAATTTCGTTGAAGAGAAAGAGAATGTAGATAGACAGGTTGATTTCAAGACAGAAAACGATGTGGTCTATTCTGATGACCAAATCCAAGTTTTGGAAGGGTTGGAAGCTGTGCGTAAGCGTCCTGGTATGTATATTGGTGATACGACTAGTCGAGGCTTACATCATTTGGTTTATGAGATTGTGGCAAACTCAGTCGATGAAGCTTTGGCTGGCCGCTGTGACAAGATCAAAGTTACCTTGCAGGCTGATGGTTCAGTTGAAGTAGTTGATGATGGTGGTGGTATTCCAGTTGGTATTCACCCCAAGATGGGTATACCGACAGTTGAAGTTGTCCATACAATTTTGCATGCTGGCGGCAAATTCGGCGGTGGAGCTTATTCTATTTCAGGTGGTTTGCACGGCGTTGGCGCTTCCGTTGTTAATGCTCTGTCAGAGTGGATGGAAGTATATGTCAAACGTGAAGGCACAATTCATTACATTCGTTTTGAGCGTGGTAAGACAGTTAAACCACTTACCATCGTCGGTTCATGCCAAATTAATGAGACAGGTACACGTACAATCTTTAAGCCAGATCCAGAAATTTTCCCAGATACAGATTTTGACTTTGATTTGATGCTGACACGCTACCGTGAAATGGCTTTCTTGAACAAAGAAGTGACACTCTTGTTGCAAGATGCTAGACATGTCGAAGATGGCCAGGATATGGTTTCTAAGAACTTGCACTATGATGGCGGTATAATCTCGTTCGTTGAATATTTGAACAAGAAGAAAGAATGTTTGCATAGTGAGCCAATTTACATTGCCAAAGCTGACGGCGATATTTTTGTCGAAGTGGCAATGCAATACAACACATCATATGTGGAGAATGTTTATTCTTATGCTAATAACATTGCAACTGTCGAAGGTGGTACACATTTAACTGGCTTTAGAAGCGCTTTGACGAAAGTAATTAATGATTATGCACGTAAATATAAATTGCTCAAAGACAATGACCGTAACTTATCAGGCGATGATGTACGTGAGGGTTTGACAGCTATTATTTCGGTTAAATTGCCAGATCCACAGTTCGAGGGTCAGACAAAGACAAAATTAGGTAATGCCGAGATTAGAACAATTGTCGAAACAACTTTAGGTAGCGAATTAGCCACTTACTTGGAAGAACATCCAACAGAAGCAAAGATTATTGTCACGAAGTGTATCGATGCTATGTCGGCACGTGATGCTGCCAGAAAAGCGCGTGAATTAACCAGACGTAAATCTGTTTTTGATAGCGTTTCGCTCCCAGGCAAATTGAGTGACTGTCAGGAGAAAGATCCTGAATTGTGCGAGATTTTCATTGTTGAGGGTGACTCAGCTGGTGGTTCTGCTAAGAATGGTCGTGAGCGTAAATATCAGGCAATTTTGCCACTTTGGGGCAAGATGTTGAATGTAGAACGCGCTAGAATCGATAAAGTCTACAATAACGAGAAGCTACAACCAGTTGTAATTGCACTCGGTACAGGTATTGGTAGCGATTTTGACATTACCAAATTGCGTTATAACAAAATAATTATCATGGCTGATGCCGATGTTGACGGTGCGCATATTAGAACTTTACTTTTGACCTTCTTCTTTAGACACATGCGTCCATTAATAGAACAAGGGCATGTCTATATCGCTTGTCCGCCACTTTATATGATTGAGGGCAATAACAGTAAGAAATTCTATGCTTATACGGATGCTGAACTTGAGAAGATTAAGGCAGAACAGAATTTCAAGAACCCACGTATTCAGCGTTACAAAGGCTTGGGCGAAATGGATAAAGATCAGCTCTGGGAGACAACTATGAATCCAGAGACGAGAAGATTGCTGCAAGTCAATGTCAAAGATTTCCAAAATGCTGATGAAACTATGAGTATGTTGATGGGCGATCAGGTTGAGCCTAGACGAGAATTCATTCAAACTAATGCAGCTTTAGCAACGATTGATTAATTTGTAACAGGTGTAATGATGAAAGTAATAGCAATTGTTAATCAAAAAGGTGGGGTTGGCAAAACAACTAGCTGTATTAATTTGGCAGCTTGTTTGGCAGCTAAGAAGAAAAAAGTACTTTTGATTGATTTGGACGCACAAGGTAATACGACAAGCGGCTTGGGAGTAGATAAACAAGCTGTTGATAAGTCTATTTATGATGTGCTTTTAGATGCAAAGTCAATTGAGGCAGCTATTATCAAGCAGAATCGGCCAAATTTGGATCTTATAGCTTCGAGCATCGATTTGGCAGGGGCTGAGGTAGAATTAGCTACGGCTGATGAGAGAGAATTAAGACTAAAAAAGGCTTTGCAGATTGTCAAAGACTTGGCTGAAAATGACAAAACCTATAAGTATGATTTTGTCATCATTGACTGTCCGCCATCTTTGAGCTTGTTGACAATTGATGCCCTTACAGCATCTAATAGTGTCTTAATTCCAATTCAAGCTGAGTATTACGCTTTGGAAGGTGTTTCACAATTATTGAAAACAATTGAACTCGTTAAGGCTAGTTCTAACCCAAAACTTGATATATTTGGCGTTTTAGTGACGATGTATGATAGTCGAACACAACTTAGTAAACAAGTTTATGATGAAGTGAAAAATTTCTTCCCCGATAAGATTTTTCAAACTGTTATTCCACGCAATGTTCGCTTGAGTGAAGCGCCAAGTTATGGGCAAGCAATTATTGAATATGCTTGGATTTCCAAGGGCTCCTTGGCTTATACTAAGTTGGCCAAAGAGGTAATTAAGCGTAGTCAGGCTGAGGAGTAAGATCAATGAGCAAAGGTAAGTCCAATAAAGTTAATTCAACTAAAACAAAACCAGCCAGTCGTTTAGGCCGTGGCTTAAGCGCCCTGATTAGTAGTGACTTACTTTTAAGTAAGGCAGATGAAAATAAGGTTGAAAAGCTTGATTTTAAGGCTGTGGAGAACACGTCTTTGCAGACAGTGGCAATTTCTGATATTGTGCCGAACAAACAACAGCCACGTGCTTATTTTGCTGAGGACAAATTGCAAAGTTTGGCCGCTTCAATCAAAGAATATGGCTTGTTACAGCCAATTTTAGTTCAGCCAATTACCAAACACGGTGATAAGCAAATCTACCAAATAATTGCCGGTGAAAGACGCTGGCGAGCTTGCCATCAGGCGAATTTAACGGAAGTGCCTGTCTTGGTGTGTCAGAAAGAGTTAGATACAGCTACCTTGTTGAAGCAAGCTTTGGTTGAAAATGTGCAGCGTGAAGATTTAAATCCAATTGAAGAAGCAGAAGCTTATGACAAGCTAAATTCAGAATTTAGTTTAAGTCAGGCCGAAATTGCGGCTATGACTGGTAAAAGTCGCCCAGTTATCACGAATATGCAGCGCCTTTTGAAGTTACCAGCTTCTGTTAAAAAATTGTTGAGTGAGAAGACATTAACTGTTGGTCAAGCCAAACCACTTTTAGCTTTGAAAGATGAAGAAAATTGCCTTAAGCTAGCCAAATTGACGATTGAGAATGATTGGTCAGCGCGTGAGGTTGAGAAAAAGGTCAAAGAATTATTGGCCCTAGCTGAAGAAGAAAAACAAGAGCAGACTGTCAGTGAGCTTGAACTCATGGCTCGGCGTGAGCAAGCTAGATTAGAAGATAGACTGATGCATTTCTTTGGCCAAAAAGTCAAAATAACTGAGCAGAAAGGCAAAGGCAAATTGATTTTGGCTTTCAACAATTACGATGAGTTGGACCAGATTTTGCTCAAAATAGGCGTTAAGCTTGACGATTAGGAGCTTAGCTTATTTCTGCAAGCTTATGTATTTAATTGCATCCATTTACACAAAAATAGCGAAAAATCTGTATAATATCAGCATGAAATAAGTAGACGCTTATACAAGGAGGAAGGTATCACGTGGATGATCCCTGGATATTTAGTTTATTAGTCCAAAACCATTTAGATGCTAGTCATGTAGGCTTAGATATATTTATTATTTTGCTGTTAGTTTTTATTAACGGCTTTTTCTCAGCAGCCGAAATGGCAATTATTAATTTGAAAGACGCCAAGCTGCGCAAAGAGACCGAAGAAGGCAATATTATTGCCCGCAAGTTGCTTTATTTTTTAGATAATCAAGGCAAATTTTTAGCCACGATTCAAGTTTGTATCACTTTAGCTGGTTTTCTCTCAGCTTCCTTCGGTGCTGACAAATTCGCCCGCCGCTTAGCAGCTTATTTGGACCCAAACCATACGACACTATGGTTAGATAACATCTGCTTGATTGTTATTACTGTCTTAATTTCTTATTTATCCTTAGTCTTTGGTGAATTGGTGCCAAAAAGAATGGCAATGAATAACCCTGATAAATTTGCCAGACGCTTTGCTCATATTTTGCGTATAGCTGATTTCCTGTTAAGACCGATGGCTGAGTTACTTAATTTAACGGCCAATTCCGTTTTGCATCTCTTGAAAATTCCAGTCGAAAAGCCGAAAGAAGAAGTGACTGAGGAAGAAATTCGTATGTTGGTGGATATCTCGAGTTCCTCAAGTAACATTCACGAGACAGAGGGGGAGATGATCGACAATATCTTTGAATTGAATGATACAGAAGCAAGTGAGATTATGACGCATCGTACGAATATTGTTGCCTTGCCTGTCACAGCTTCATTTGAAGAATTGACTGAGATTTTGTCTGAAGAGAAGTACAGTCGTGTACCAATTTATGAAGAAGATATTGATGATATTATCGGCGTTGTCAGCATCAAAGACATCGTGCAATACATGATCAGCAACGATAGAGCTAACTTTAATATTCGGGCAATTATGCGTGAACCATATCGTGTGCCTGAGTCAAAATCAGTCGACGCTTTGTTGAAAGATATGCAGCGTGACCACGTTTCTTTGGCTATCGTAATTGATGAATATGGTGGCACAGCTGGTTTGGTGACATTGGAGGATGTATTAGAGGAAATTGTCGGCAATATCGAGGATGAATATGATGATGATGAGAGCAATATCATCTTACAGCCTGATGGTTCATATATCGTGAATGGTATGTTGTCTTTGGAAGAAGTTGAGGAAAAGATTAATATAATCAATGAGCAAAAAGATGGCACATACCGCAAAGGTACAGCTGAATTAGCATTCAGTGAAGATGACAAAAACGATTTTGATACAATTGCTGGGCTTGTCTTGCAGCGCTTGGATAGAATACCTGAGCCAGATGAATTGCCTTATGTCGAGGATGACCGCTTCATTTTCCATGTGATTGAGATGGAAGATAACCGCATTGCCAAAATTCAGCTAGGCATCAAATGGTATCGCGAGCAAGATTTAACGAAGGCTTGGCAGAAGGTAGAAGCTGAGAACAAATTAGAAGATACTGATGAGTCTGAGGAAAATGCTAATGAAGAAGTACAGAGCAAACTTTATGCTCAACTTTATAAGTACTTATTAGAATCAACAAACGCATCTTTTGTTAGAGAATTTGCTAATCCCAATTACAGTGAAATTAGAAAAGAACATGAGTAATTGCCCGTAAAATAGCCGATACTGAAGCTTATAAAAGGGCGATGAAAAAAAAGTAAAGCAAGTTTGAACAATCAATAGCAAAGCGCTGGAAAAAGGCAGCTATTCTTGTTATTTAGCTGAGAAACTCATATAATCAAAAAAGTTTTCTATACAAGGAGTTAGACATGCAAGAAGACAAAAATGAGATGAAATCAAAAACGGAGTTATCTAGAGAAGCGAGAGAAGAGCGCTTAGCTAGCGAAAATAAGGATGGTCAAAAAGCACCGCTCAAACTCAAAAAGAGTGTGAACTATGTTGCAACAGTAGTTGTAGCACTCATCTTAGTGGTTGTGTTGCTATATAGCAGTATTTCTTTTGGTTTTGCCCAGAAATACTTACCGGCAGCTAAAGTCAGCTCACATACTGTAACAGTTGCAGAGTATAACTTTTTCTATAACACAATCGCAAGTCAAGTTAATCGCTACGCTCAACGTATGGGCCAGCAGATTAATTTGAATGATCCAGCTGCTTTCTCTGAGAAAAAAGGGCAAACATGGGGTGAGATGATTAGTGAAGTTGCTGATAAGCAAGTCCAGTCATTTGTTTTAGCTTACGAAGAAGCTGTGAAGAACGGTATCAAGTTGGATGAGAAAGAACAAGCTGAACTTGATAAGATGATCGACAACTATAAGCAAAAATTAGTTGCCAATAAGACAACCTTAAATGAAGCTTTGGCTACTAACTATGGTAAGGGTGTAACAGAGAACTTGTTCCGTGAATTGTTGCGCAAACAGACAATTGCTGAAAAGTACAAGAAAGAAGCCCCAAAGTCTGTTAAATACAGTGATGATGAATTAGAGAAGTTATATCAAGCTAAGAAAGATGAATATGACGTTTACGATTTCCTCTATGCCAGCTTAGTTGTGAAACCTGAAAAAGTTGAGCAGCCTAAGATGCCTGAACGAGGCAAGGAAACAGACAAAGAGAAATTGAAACAGATCAATGAAGAGTCTGCTAAATTGCAAAAAGAATACAGAGCAAAGTTAGAAAAGGCTAAAAAGGCCGCTAACGAAAAAGTAAAGACTATCGAGAAAGAAGCAAAGGCTGCAATCAAAGATCAAGCTTCATTCGTCGCATTTGTTGATAAATACAAAAACATTTATCAATCAGAAAATGGCATGCGTCCAGTTGCACCTTATCGCTATAAGCGCTTGAAAGACATGATCACAAATGCTGACTTTGCCAAATTCGTAAGTGATGCTAAACGCAAGGCTAATGATGTCTATACAAAGAGTAAAGATAATACAAGTATAATTAATCTCGGCTTGTATTTAGGTCGTCAAAGAGATGAGAGCGCTACTATACATGCAACTTTACGTATGATTCAAAAGCGCACAATCGAGCAACAATACAAGACGGCTAAGAAGATTAGCGACAAGTTGACTGATGCACAAGCCAAAGAAGCTATGCAGGCTGCCAATGATGCTTTGCAAGCATATCTAGCTGAGAACAACAGTTTGGAAGCTATGAAGAAGACAGAGATTAAAGACTATAAATCTTCCTTCATGGATATGGTAGACTTCGTGCCAAGCACAAGCCCATTTGTTGCTGAGCTAGGCGAATGGTTAGAAACTGAGTCAAGAAAGGCTGGCGACACTAACATCTTCCAAGATGACAGGTTAGGCTTGTATGGTGTTACATTCTTGGAGCGCTTACCAAAGGCTGCATGGCAATCAACTGTTTCATACAAAGAATCAAAAGCTAAGATTGATAAAGATTTTCAAGCCTTGTTAGAGAAGCCTGAGAACAAAGTTGTTCACGCTTTCGCTAATAAGCTGGTTGATCGTGCACCATTCTTGAAACGAGTAGTTGCTAAAGCTGAAGCTAACAAGCCACAAGCTAGCCAAGCAGCTAAGCAATCTGAGCAAGCTAAAAGACCTGTAACTAGCCAAGTAACAGCTACAACGACTAAATAATGAGAGTGTTACTTGTGAAATAAGACTAAAAATCAATTAGTGCTTTTCACAAATTTACTAGAATAAAGTACTCAAAATTGTGCAAAATGGAGAATATTCCATTTTGCACTTTTTTATCTTGACAAATTTATAAGGTATATAACTTTATTTTGTTAAACTACTTGATATATATTTTGATTATTGAGCAATTGTCTAGTTTGCTAAGTTGAAGAAAGGATTGGACTATGGTACATCCCGTAAAATTCGGTAAGACAGAGAGAATGTCTTATTCGAGACTGAAGGAAGTTTTGGATTTACCAGATCTTCTTGAAGTTCAGAAAAATTCTTATAAGTGGTTTATCGATGAAGGCCTTGATGACGTTTTTAAAGATTATTCACCAATTATCGATCATTCAGGCGACATTGAACTACATTTTTTAAGCAAAGAATTCGATCCTAAGAAACCTGTTCATGATACAGAACAGGCTAGGGAATGTGATGCCAATTATGCTGCTCCATTAAGAATTAAGGTCCGTTTGGTCAACAAGCGTTCCAACACAATTAAGGAACAGCAGATTTATATCGGCGATTTCCCGATTATGACAGATAACGGTACGTTTATCATCAACGGTGCTGAACGTGTCATTATTTCACAGTTGGTGCGTTCACCAGGCGCTTACTTCTTGGAGAGTCAAGACCCTAAGACTGGCAAAACACTTTATTCTTCACAAGTTATCCCTAACCGTGGTTCTTGGTTGGAATATGAGATGGATGCCAATGACGTAATTTATGTGCGTTTGGATAGAGCTCGTAAGTTCCCATTGACTGTTTTGTTGCGTTCTTTAGGCTATGGCAGCAACGAAGATTTGATTGAACTTTTAGGCGATGACGAACGTGTTCAAGCTACTTTAGAGAAAGATCCTTGCCACAATCAAGACGAAGGTCTGCAAGAGTTATACCGCAAATTGCGCCCAGGTGAGCCTATCAGTACTGAGGGTGCTAGTACATTAATTAATCAACTTTTGTTCGATGCTCGCCGTTATGATTTGGCTAGAGTTGGTATCTACAAACTCAACAAGAAGTTATCTTTGGCTGGTCGTTTGGTTGGGCACAAGGCTGCTGAAACAATTACAAGTGTTGATGGCGAAATTATCGTTGCAGCTGATGAAACAATCACAACTAAGAAAGCTAATCAGATCCAGAACTTAGGTGTTACCGAAGTTAACATTCACCCAGTTCAGAAAATTGGTGATTCGATCGTAGAGGGTGAGAATGTTGTTAGGGTTGTTTCCAACGCACGCGTTGATCTAATACCATATTGCCAACTTTACATTGAGCAAGCTGTTTTAGACTTAATTGACTTAGAGAAATGCGGGATCAACGAGCAAGTATTGTTGCCAGTTTTGCGAGATGTTGTTGAAAAATATGCTAAGGAAACAGCAGACATGGCTGAGGATGAATATGTCGGCAAGGCCGAAATTCTCGCCAAATTGATCAAGCAGAATCTGACTGATTTGATGCCAAAACATTTGACCATGGAAGATATTTTAGCTTCTATCTCCTATTTCATGGGCTTACCATTTGGCGTTGGCACAATCGATGATATTGACCATTTGGGTAACAGACGTGTTCGTTCAGTTGGTGAATTATTACAGAACCAAATGCGTGTCGGTTTCTCACGTATGGAGCGTGTAGCCCGTGAGCGTATGGGTTCTTTGCCAGATATTGATTCTGCAAGCCCACAACAATTAGTCAATGCTCGTCCAATTTCTGCAGCTATTAAGGAGTTCTTCGGTAGTTCCCAACTTTCACAATTCTTAGATCAACCGAACCTCTTGGCTGAATTGACACACAAACGTCGTCTATCAGCTTTGGGACCTGGTGGCTTGTCGCGTGATCGTGCTAACTTTGAAGTGCGTGACGTTCACTCCTCACACTATGGTCGTATTTGCCCGATTGAAACACCTGAAGGTCCAAACATCGGTTTGATCAACTCTTTGGCTTCTTATGCTAAGGTCAATAAGTATGGCTTCATCGAAACGCCTTATCGTATCTATGATAAAGAAAAAGGTATTGTTACGAATGAAGTTCGTTACATGACAGCTGATGAGGAAGATTATTATTACGTAGCACAGGCTAACGAATCAATTGATGACGAGGGCCGTTTCACAGAGAAGAAAGTGCTTGTCCGTTACCTTGATAAGTTCATTGAAGTTGAGCCTCAGCGCGTAGACTTGATGGATGTTTCGCCAAAGCAGGTTGTATCTGTTGCAACTTCATTGATTCCATTCTTGTCCAACGATGATGCTAACCGTGCTTTGATGGGTTCCAACATGCAGAGACAGGCTGTGCCATTGATTACAACTGATGCGCCAATCATCGGTACTGGTATGGAATATCATGCCGCTCATGACTCTGGTGCTTGCATCATTGCTAAGCGTGGTGGCCATGTTGATTTTGTAAGTGGCGATGAAATTTGCATCAAGACAGACGATGGCGAAATTGATCGTTATAAGTTGATTAAGTATCGCCGTTCTAACCAGAACACCTGTATCAACCAACGCCCAATCGTTAAATATGGCGACAAGATTGAAAAGGGTGACACAATTGCCGATGGTCCAGCTACTGATCAAGGTGAGTTAGCTTTAGGTAAGAACGTATTGATCGGATTCATGACTTGGGAAGGTTACAACTACGAGGATGCTGTTTTGATTAACGAACGCATCGTGCGTGACGATGTTTACACCTCTATTCACATTGATGAATTTGAATGTGAAGCTCGTGACACGAAGTTAGGACCAGAAGAAATTACCCGAGAAATTCCTAACGTCAGCGATGATGCGATCAAAGATCTTGACGAAAACGGTATTATTCGTATCGGTGCTGAAGTCAATACAGGTGATATTTTGGTCGGTAAAGTTACACCAAAGGGTGAAACTGAATTAACGGCTGAAGAGAGATTGTACCGCGCAATCTTCGGCGAAAAGGTACGTGAAGTTCGTGATACATCCGTACGTGTGCCAAACGGTGAGTCTGGTATCGTCGTTGATGCTAAAGTATTTACACGTGAAAACAACGATGAAATGAAACACGGCGTAAATAAGATGGTGCGTGTTTACATTGCTCAGAAACGTAAGTTGTCTGTCGGTGATAAGATGGCTGGTCGTCACGGTAACAAAGGTGTTGTTTCCCGTATCTTGCCAGAAGAGGACATGCCATTTATGAAAGATGGTCGTACATTGGATATTGTATTGAATCCTTTGGGCGTGCCTTCTCGTATGAATATCGGTCAGTTGTTGGAAGTTCACTTAGGTCATGCAGCTCGTATCTTAGGCTGGCATGTAGCTGTGCCATCATTCGACTGCGCTAACGAAAAAGAAATTCAAGAAGCCTTCGCTAAAGCTGGTATTGATCCAGATGGTAAGACTGTGCTTTATGATGGTCGTACAGGTAATCCGTTCGATAACCGTATTACAGTCGGTATCATGTATTACTTGAAGTTGGCTCACTTGGTCGATGATAAAATCCACGCACGTTCAACTGGTCCTTACTCCTTAGTTACGAAGCAACCATTGGGTGGTAAAGCTCAGTTCGGTGGTCAGCGTTTCGGTGAGATGGAAGTTTGGGCATTGCAAGCTTATGGTGCTGCTTACGCTTTGCGTGAAATCTTGACCTTTAAGTCAGATGACGTTAACGGTCGTGAAAAAGCATATCAATCCATCGTCAAAGGCGAGAATATTACAGAAGCTGGTACACCAGAGTCCTTCAAAGTCTTGGTCAAAGAATTACAATCTCTGGCTCTGGACATCGATATTCATGGTGTGGATGAAGATAGCGAAATGATGACAAACGGCGGTATGAACACCTTAATTGATCAAGAGGCTGGCAAGGATTTAGCTACTAAGTTAGATGAGATTGCTAAACAGTCTGCACTCAAGTTAGGCCAAGCTGCTGAAACTGAACCAGCTGAAACAGAAGAAAAGCAAGAAGCTGACAGCAATGTCAGCCACGCTTTAGATAGCTTGTATATGCAGAAAGTTATCAACAACATTCCTGTGATTACAACTGAGGCTAACGCTAGACAGGCTAACGGCTTTGCTGAGCTTCAATTGGAGCAAGAGAAGGCTATGTTGTCTGATCCTAATCAAGAAGATACTGATGAAAACAGCGATTCAGATGAGCGGAAGAAACTTTACAGAATGAATCGTTATCAGCATTTACGCTTGGAAACAGACAAGACTTTGGCTGAAGAGAATGAAATTGAGCGTAAAAAACATATGGAGTTGACAGAGTCTATGAAGCAAGCAGTTGACAGCGTCAACGAAGCTAACAAGAAATCTATGAATAACTCTGTTATGTCGGATGAAAACTAGGAAGGGAGTAAGCTATGGCTACAGATCAGATTTTTGAATCTATTTCCATTCATTTGGCCTCACCAGAACGTATTCTGGAGTGGTCGTGTGGCGAGGTGACGAAGCCGGAAACTATTAACTACCGCACATTAAAACCAGAGCGCGACGGTTTGTTCTGTGAGCGTATTTTCGGACCGGCCAAGGATAATGAATGTCACTGTGGTAAATATAAGAAAGTACGTTATCGTGGTATTGTTTGCGATCGTTGTGGCGTTGAAGTTACATCAAGTAAAGTCAGACGTGAGCGTATGGGCCATATCAAGCTCGCAACACCTGTTTCGCACATTTGGTATTTCCGTGGTATTCCTTCCCGTATGGGCTTGATTTTGGATATTACCCCACGTAATTTGGAGCGTGTGCTTTATTTCGCTTCCTACATCGTAACAGATCCAGGTGAAACAGACTTAGCTTATAAGCAGATTTTGACCGATAGCGAGTACAACGAAGCTTTTAAAACATATGGTCGTAATGCTTTCAAAGCAGGTATGGGTGCTGAAACAATTAAGAAACTCTTGCAAGAGATTGATGTGCGCAAGTTGGCTGCTGAATTGAAAGAACAATTCAAGGATGCAACTGGTCAGAAGCGTGTTAAATTGATAAAGCGTATGCAAGTTGTCGAGGCTTTCTTAGACTCACACAATCGTCCTGAATGGATGGTGTTGGACGTCTTGCCTGTTTTGCCACCAGATTTAAGACCAATGGTTCAGTTGGATGGTGGTCGTTTTGCCACATCTGATTTGAATGATTTGTATCGTCGTGTAATCAACCGTAACAACCGTTTGAAGAAGTTGCTCAGTTTGGGCGCTCCACAAATTATCGTGCGCAATGAAAAGCGTATGTTGCAAGAAGCTGTCGATGCTTTGATCGATAATGGTCGTCGTGGTAGAGCTGTTACAGGTGCTGGTAATCGTCCTTTGAAGAGCTTGTCTGATGTCTTGAAAGGTAAGCAAGGTCGTTTCCGTCAGAACCTCTTAGGTAAACGTGTTGACTATTCCGGTCGTTCCGTAATCGTTGTTGGTCCTGAATTAAAGATGAATCAATGCGGTTTGCCAAAAGAGATGGCTATCGAATTGTTTAAGCCATTTGTTATGCGTGAGTTGGTTAAGCGCGGCTTAGCTTTGAATATCAAGGCTGCTAAACGTTTGATTGAGCGTGCTAACGATGAAATTTGGAACATTTTGGAAGAGGTCATTCAAGACCATCCTGTTCTCTTGAACCGCGCCCCTACATTGCACCGCTTGGGTATTCAAGCTTATGAGCCTGTTTTGGTTGAAGGCCGTGCAATTAAGTTGCATCCATTGAGTTGTACACCGTTCAATGCCGACTTCGATGGCGACCAGATGGCTGTACACTTGCCATTAACACCAGAAGCACAAGCTGAAGCTCGTTTCTTGATGTTGGCTGCTAACAACTTGTTGAAACCACAAGATGGTAAGCCTGTTACAGTTCCATCTCAGGATATGATTTTGGGCTGCTATTACTTAACAATGTTGAAGCCAGGCGAGACAGGTGAGGGCAATGTTTATAGCTCAATTGAAGAAGCTGAAATGGCCAACTTTAACAATGATTTGGGCTTGCATTGCAAGATAAAGGTGCGCTTGACTTGCGAAGTAAATCACCAAAAACATACACAACTTGTCGAAACAACTTATGGCCGCTTGATTTTCAACTCCATCATTCCACAGAACTTAGGCTTTGTGGATCGTAGCAAGCCAGAGAATTATTGCGTACCTGAATGTGATTTCTTAGTTGACAAGGGCAAATTGAAGCAAATCATTGACCGTTGTATCCGTAAGAACGGTTTGTCAATTGCAAGTAAGACTTTGGATAAGATCAAGGCTTTAGGTTACAAGAATTCAACCACAGCTGGTATTTCAATCGGTATCTTCGATATGGATGTTCCTGAGGTTAAGCAGAAGTACTTGGCTGAAGCTGAGAAGAAGGTTGAGTTCATCGCTAAGCAATATCGTCGTGGCTTGCTGAATGAAGAAGGACGTCGTAATGCAACGATTAAAGTCTGGCGTGAAACAACCGATACAATTACCCATGCTTTGGAAGAAAACTTGGATGAGTACAACCCAATCAACATGATGAGTAAGTCTGGTGCGCGTGGTTCTATTTCCCAGATCAAACAGTTGGCTGGTATGCGTGGTAACATGGCTGATACGTCAGGTCGTACGATTGAAATCCCAATCAAGTCTAACCTGCGTGAAGGTATGAACGTATTGGAGTTCTTCATTTCATCCCACGGTGCGCGTAAAGCTTTGTCTGATACGGCTTTGAAGACAGCTGACTCTGGTTACTTGACTCGTCGTTTGGTCGATGTTTCCCAAGATGTTGCTGTCACAGAAGAAGATTGCGGTACGACAGATTGCTTTGAAGTTAGTGCAATTACAGCTGGTACAGATACAGAAGCTAAACGTATCTTGAAGCCTTTGAAGGATCGCTTGAGTGGTCGTTACTTAGGTAAGGATGTCTTAGATCCAAAGACTGGCGAAGTGCTTGCTTTCGCTAACACTTTAGTCGGCCCAGAATTGGCTGAAACAATTGAGAATGCGGGCGTTAAGTCCTGCTTTATCAGAACAATTTTGACCTGTCATGCAAGACATGGTATTTGCGCTCGTTGCTATGGCTTAGATTTGGCTGTCGCTTCCGTAGTTTCTATCGGTGAGGCTGTCGGTATCGTGGCTGCACAAGCTATCGGTGAACCTGGTACTCAGTTGACGATGCGTACATTCCATACTGGTGGTATCGCTAACTCAGGTGATGATATTACACAAGGTTTGCCACGTGTTGAGGAATTGTTCGAAGCTCGTAAACCTAAGGGCCAAGCTATCATGTGCGAGATGGAGGGTGTTGTTTCTATCCAAGATTCAGCTAACAAGCGTAAACGTGAGATTACCATTCATTCCGAGAGTGGCGAAGAAATGATTTACTCTGTTCCTTACGCAGCTTCCTTGTATGTTCAAGATGGTAGCCATGTTAAACCAGGTGATTTGATCACTAAAGGTTCAATTAATCCACATGATATTCTCAAAGTTGGTGGTATTCAGGCTGTACAACGCTATATCATCGCTGAAGTTATCAAAGTTTATGAGAACAACGGTGTTGAGATTAACGATAAACACGTTGAAATCATTGCTCGTCAGATGATGCGTATGGTTTGCGTCGATGATCCAGGCGAGACAGACTTGCCAACAGGTAACTTGGTCGACATTATGGACTTTGAAGAAGCTAACGAAAAGGCTGTTGCTGCAGGCAAGACTCCAGCTAAGGGCACACGTGAGTTGCTCGGTATTACGAAGGCTTCTTTGGCAACAGAGAGTTGGTTGTCAGCTGCATCATTCCAAGAGACAACCCGTGTCTTAACCGATGCTGCATGCAAAGGCAAGAGCGATACATTGCGTGGCTTGAAGGAAAACACGATTATTGGTACATTGATCCCAGCTGGTACAGGCTTGAAACGTTATCGCAAGTTAGTGCCAGTGCCAGTGGTCGAGGATAACCGTGAAATTCTTGAGTCTACGTTGGAAACTGTAAAAGAACACGAAGCCAAATTAGTGTAGTTACATTGACATGCTAATTATGCCTAGTTATTATTGTGAACGTGGAGGAACTGTATGGTACAGAAGGTAGTGAAGTTTCATTGTCATGCTAATGAGCAAATGAAATTAGTTGCAAATTTGATTCAAAAAGCCAGTGGTTATCAATCACATATCAGTTTGGAAACCAATGGCCGCAAGGCAAATTGCAAGTCCTTGTTGGGCATGATGTCATTAGGCATGCAAGACGATTGTGAAATCACAATTACATGTGATGGAGCTGATGAGAATGAAGCAATTGAGGATTTAGTTGGCTATTTATCAAAGTAGGACTTGATCTGATTTCTGCTTAAAACTGATAATTAAAGGGAGCCGTGATTGAAGTACAATTGTGTGCTTAGGTCGCCGTGCTCCTTTTTCCATATTTTAGCAATGAACGGTAGCAATAAATGACGAAACGTAAAGCATATCTGCAGCAAAAATTAAAACTGGTGCCCAAAAACCCAGGTGTCTACATCATGTACGATGCCAAGGGGAGCGTGATTTATGTTGGCAAGGCAATTAAGTTGAAAAATCGCTTGCAGTGTTACTTTGGCGATAATAGGTCGCAACCTAGCCTGAAAGTAGCCATGATGATAGCCAAAATTTATGACTTTCAGTACATTATTTGCCAAAATGAGCAGGAAGCTTTAATTCTTGAATCGAATTTAATTAAGCGCCATCAACCGTTCTACAACATTCTTTTGAAGGATGATCACGACTATCCATATATCAAAGTTTCTTTGAATGAAAGCTGGCCTAGGGTGACGAAGGCCTATCGTGTCGGAAGTGATCGGGCCTTTGGAGCTAAATACTACGGGCCTTATCTGAACAGTCAATTGCAGATGGCGTTAAGGAGCTTGGAACAGATTTTCCCGCTTGCAAGCTGCGATCCTTCTAAGTTGAAACGCTTTGTACCTTGCTTGAATTATCAGATTGGTAAGTGCATTGGCACTTGCTGCAAAGTAGCGACAAGGGATGATTATCTTAAAGTCATCGAACGTGTCTGTAAGTATCTGAATGGCGATACACAGGGTGTATTAAGCTATTTAACGGAGGCTATGAATGAGGCTGCTTCACAAGGCAAGTTTGAACAGGCTGCTTTTTTTAGAGACAGGCTCTTTGCTCTGAAAGCCTTACACGCAACGCAGCGCATTGTCAGTCAGCAAGCAATCGATTTGGATGTTTTAGCTATTTGTCAGCAAAATTTGCTTTATTGTATTCAGAAGCTGGAGATTCGCCAGGGTAAAATCACAGGCGCTAGCAATTTCTTTATTTCAGTCGAAGATTTAAGTTACAGCTTGTTCGGGAGTGATGAGAAATTACCTGATGTAGACGCAAGTTCAAATATGCAAACTGATAAAGCAATTTCTAAAGAAGTGGCGCTGCTACCTAATAAAAGCACTGGTAGCTTAGCTAGCTTGACGGAAGATGAACAGTCTGTCACGGCCCTGTTAGAGCTGTTTTTTAGCCAACACTATGCCGAAATTGACAACAAACCACCTAACATATTGCTCGCAAATTCCCTGAATGAAAGCATTTTAGCACAGCTAAAACGTGACTTCATAGCTATCACTGGCCAAAAGTGTAACTTTGAGCAAGCTAAGCGCGGTGAACGCTATGAATGGGGCAAGCTAGCTCTGAATAATGCTAGAGAGGCTTTAAGTAAGAAGCTCTTGATGCTTGGTAGCAAAATTAGCAACCGAGAGACAGCGCTGTTGAGCTTGCAAAAGTTAAATAATCTGAAAACTATCCCGCATCGCATCGAAGCTTACGATGTGGCAAACTTGGGAAATGATGATCTCTGTGCAGCGATGGTCTGCTTTATTGATGGCGTTTATACACCCAAAAATAGCCTGCTGTTCAAATTACCCAACCAAAACCAGCAAGATGACTATTTGGCTATGTCAACCGTGCTTGTCAGGCGTTTGAAACATTTAGCCACTTTAGAGGCAGTAAATTCGCTTGCCAAGCCAGGAGCGATGGAGCTTCTCAAAAAAGCTGATAATTTGGAGAGCGAACCAGATTTAATTTTGTTAGATGGTGGGCGTGGACATCAGCAAGCGGTATTAAAGGCTTTGGAGCAAAACTTTAATTGGTCGAGGCAGTCAATCAGCAAGCGACTCAAAATTGCAGGTATGGTCAAAAATGATAAGCATGAAACTAGAGCTTTACTGACAGCAGAAGGTGAGCAATTAGAATTGATGCCTGCTTTGAACGTGGAGAGAAAAGGGACGGACATTTTCCTAACGAGCCAGAATGGAACTAAGCAGAGTACCGAGGAGGCGGTGAATTTGTTGCGTTTACTCACTAAAGTGCAAGATGAGGTGCATCGCTTAGCTAACGACTACTATCGCAAATTGCAGAAGAAGCGGATTTTGCATTATGAGTTACAGGACATACCAGGCATTGGACCGAAGAAATGTCAGCTTTTGCTCAAGCATTTTAAGTCGACGGAAGCTGTTAAGCTAGCAAGTGTAGCTGAATTAGAACAAGTTAAAGGTATCAGCCACAATAATGCCGAACAAATTTACGAATACTATCGCTTGCGCCAGTGAATTTAGGCTAGCCAAAAGGACCAAACATAGCTGAAAAGAGGATTAAACTTTGATTTTTGCTTTAAGTGACACACATTTAAGCTTCAACAGCAATAAGCCGATGGACAAATTTGGCTCAATTTGGCATAAGCACCCAGACAAAATCAGGCAAAATTGCCTCGATAAAATGCAGGATGACGATATTTTACTATTACCGGGCGACTTGTCTTGGGCAAGCAAACTAGAACAAGCCAAACAAGATTTAGCTTTTTTGGCTGCCATACCAGGTTCGAAAATTTTGCTTAGAGGTAATCATGATTATTGGTGGTCAACTCTGAACAAAATGCGCAATTTAGCTCAAGCTGAAAATTGGTCAAGCTTATATTTTATGCAGAATAACGCCTATCTAATCAGTCAAGCTAGAGCAGACGCAGATAGGCAAATATCAGATAAATATCCGCTGATTTACGCTTCAGACACCTTACTTAGAGCCAATTTGGCTGAACAAGCAGCTGCGATTAAGGAAGTTGAGCGAGCCAAATTAAACAAGCACAAATTTTATTTGCTCATTGGGTGCAAGGGCTATTTGTTGAAGCCTGAATTTAACGATCAACATGATGCAGAACTGGCTTATAGAGAATTTCAGCGCTTAACTTATAGCTATGAACAGGGCCTATTACTGTTGGAAATGCTTAAACTTGTACCTAGTGAGCTTGAACTAATTGGCTTGAGCCACTATCCTCCACTTCTAAAAACCTATCAGACAAGCAAATATACGCAATTTTATCAAGAATTAGCCGCAATATTTAAGCAGGTTCATGTGCTTTACGGACACCTACACGGCTTAGGTATCAAGGAAGCTTTTACGGGCGAAAAAGCAAATATTAAGTATAGTTTGGTCTCGGCTGATGCACTTTCATTTGCACCGCTTGAAGTTCGCTAAGCGACTAAAATGCAATATTTATTGTGCAATTTGTACAAAAACATCGTAAAAAAATTAGAGCCATTACCCCTAGTTTAACAAAATAGACTGCATTATAATTGAATGTAGATTTGGAGTGATTCAAGGAGGTTATGACAAATGCAAAAGTATACAGCAGACAGAGTGCGTAATATAGCTCTATTAGGACATAGCGGTAGCGGTAAGAGCAGCTTTATTGAAGCTGTGCTTTTTAACTGTGGCAATATTGACCGCATGGGCAAATCTAATGAAGGTAACTTGGTTATGGACTTTGACGCTGAAGAGATGCGTCGCCATATAACGATTAATACCTCCGTTGCTTCTTGTGAGTGGCGCAATGCCGTTTTAAGCTTTATCGATACGCCAGGTGATTTCGACTTTATGGGTGAAGTGCAACAAGCTTTGCGCGTAGCTGGTTCAGCTTTGATTTTGGTTAGTGCCAAGAGCGGTATTGAAGTTGGCGTAGAGAAATCTGTTCGCTATCTGCAACGCCCAGGCATCCCATATGGCTTCTTAGTCAATGGCATGGACGATGAGAATGCTGATTTCTCACGTTGCATACTCGATTTGAAGAACCAGTACGGACGCAATATTGTGCCGTTCATGTTACCAATTCGCGAGAATCGCAAGTTTGTCGGCTTTGTCAATGTTTTAACCAAGACAGCTTATCGTTTCGCCAAGAACGGCGACTTAACAACTTGTGATGTACCAGCTGACTTAGTAGATATGTTGGAGCAATATCACGGTGAATTAGTTGAACAAGCTGCTGAGAGTTCTGATGAATTTATGGAGAAATTCTTCAACGGTGATGAGTTTACAGAAGAAGAGTTCAAAGCCGGCTTGCAGGAGCGCATTTTGCATCGTCACTTGTTGCCAATTCTCGTTTGCTCATCGACTCTGAATTTGGCCGTCAAGTCTGTATTAGACCTCTTACTTGACTACTTCCCAAATGCTACACACAAAGTTGTGCAAGCTTTGACGCCAGATGGCACGAATGTTGAATTGACGTCAGATCCGAACGGCCCTTTGGCTGCTTTAGTCTTTAAGACCATCGCTGACCCATTTGTCGGTAAGATTTCATTGTTCCGTGTATACAGTGGTAAATTGAAGAATGGTTCAACTGTTTACAACGCTAACCGCGAGAAAGAAGAGAGAATTGCGAACTTGTCATTCATAGTTGGTAAGAAGCAATATGAAACACAAGAAGTTTCAGCTGGTGACATTGGCGCTTTGACCAAATTGACCGAAACACAGACAGGTGACACGTTGTCAGACAAGAGCCAGCCACTTAGCTTGCCATCCATCGTTTTGCCAGTCCCTTGCTTGAGTATGGCTATTTTCCCAGAGAAACAGGGCGAAGAAGAGAAGATTGCACAAGGCTTGGCTAAACTGAGAGAAGAAGATCCAACCTTTACATATCATACGAATAAAGAGACCAAACAGATGATAATTTCTGGTTTGGGCGAGATGCAGTTAGATGTCTTGGTCTCCAAGCTGAAGAACAAGTACAAAGTGTCTGCTCGCTTGGAAGAGCCAGAAGTGCCTTATCGTGAGACAATTCGTAAGAAAGTTAAAGCTCAAGGCCGCCACAAGAAACAATCAGGTGGTCATGGTCAGTTCGGTGATGTTTGGATCGAATTTGAACCAAATCCAGAGCAAGAAGAATTAGTCTTTGAAGAGAAAGTCTTCGGTGGAGCTGTGCCAAAGAATTACTTCCCAGCTGTTGAGAAAGGCTTAAGAGAAGCTTGCCAGAGTGGTATTTTAGCGGGCTATCCAGTAGTTAATTTGAAGGCTACTTTGGTTGATGGTTCTTACCACGAAGTTGACTCATCTGAAATGGCATTTAAGATTGCCGCTTCATTAGCTTACAAAGCTGGTTTAGAGAAAGCTTCACCAGTTTTGATGGAACCTATCTCACAAGTTGAAGTGCATGTGCCTGAGAACAACATGGGTGATGTCATGGGCGATATTAATAAGCGCCGTGGCCGCATCGTTGGTATTGAACACAAGGGCGAGTTTAGCGTGATTTCGTGTGAAGTACCAACTAGCGAGATGGCTCGTTATGCTACTGACTTACGTTCAATGACGCAGGGCCGTGGCTGGTACACAATCGACTTCTTACGCTATGAGCAGATGCCAAAAGAATATGCTGATAAGGTGATTAGCAAACGGCAGACGAAAGATGCCGAATAATATTGGAAATTTTTATCTATTGCCTAGATAAATTTATGAACAAAAGAAAAGCAGCTTAAAACTAAGCTGCTTTTCAAATTTTTGTAACTAAAATAAAACTAATTACTTGAACAAATTCTTTAACTTACTGTTGCTCAAAGCTTTATAGAGAGCGATGTAAAGAATGACGCCTAAGACCAAAGATAAGATGGCGTTGAACAAGACGACACCACTTGTGATCTTGATGAAAATCTTGGCTGCATCTGTATTCACGCCTAAGAGATAGCGGTGATAAAGGTAGCTAGAGATAGGAGCAAAGACTAAGTTGAACAGCAAGCCAGCACCCATGGACAAGCTAGCGTTAAAGAAGCAGTGCTTATCTGAGAGAGTGTTGCCAGCGAGTGAGCTTTTTTGCAAACGTTTGTAGCAACTATAAGTAATTAAAGCCATCAAAAATTTCAAGATGAATGTTTCGGCTGCCACATGCGCATAACCGGTGAAAACATCAGAGAGAAAGAGGCCCAAAGCTGGTCCTAAAAGACCAAAAGGCGCGGCTGCAAATAAAGGACACAGCACAACAATTGTGTTAGCAGCGTGGAATGATGTTTTGACGAGACCGATGTTAATGTCAACACGCATGAATGCAAAGACGACATAACTGAGAGCTCCAAATAAGGCGGCGAGAACCAAGTGGAACAGCATAACGTCAGAACGCTTTTCGCTGCTTGAATTAGGGATTTGTGGCATGAACAAATACCCTCCGTTTCTAATTTAATGTGTTCGTCGTCATGAGCTGTAAACGAACTTAAGCATGATTATACAGCATTGCACAAGTTAGGGAAGCTAGTTTGTGAAAATTGAATGAAATCACCCGAGGACCTAGTCCTAACGAACTTAGCTTTGAGCCTGACAGCTGCTGATTTAAGCTAACTTGAAGTGGCGTTACAACAATGGCTTATTGTCAGCGAAATTTAGCTTGTTTTAGGCTTGAAATTAGCACTGATGAACTACAGAAATTGTGAACTTAGCATGACAAAGTAGGCCAAATACGCTAAAATAGGGCAAATATTATATGAGGTGGAAAGCATGGCTCAATTTTTAGCCGCCAGTGAAGCGGAAGAAAAGAAAGAAACAGACACAAAGAAAACTTGCGCCAAAAAGGCAAAAGCAATTAGACTAAAAAAATATACTTTACCTAATTTGCAGGCGTTGACAAGTGAACAGACCATAACTAGTGATTTATATAGCAAGTTTGCCACTGATTTTGCTAAAAATAAGGGCAATAGCATGGTAGCTAACGCAATTGCTAACGTAGGTATCAACGAAGCTAGCTTTAACAACAATGTTTTGCGTGAAGATCGCTTTATTTTTTCGAACGAGACGAAGCGCGGCAATACCACGAATCAGAAGCAATCAGGTCGTTGCTGGTTGTTTGCCGCTTTGAACTCAGCGCGTGTGAGCATCATGGAAACTTTGCATTTGGACGATTTTGAATTGTCCGAGAACTATCTTTGCTTCTATGAGAAATTAGAGAAATCGAACACTTATTTGGAGAACATTATCGCTACTTTGGACAAGGATGTTTATAGCCGTGACTTTAGTTACGTCAAAGAGAATGCCGCTAATGACGGTGGCTTCTTTGAATGGTACGCTGACTTGGTTACCAAATATGGCGTTGTCCCAAAGTCCTGTATGCCTGAGACATATCACTCTTCCAATACTCATGTTTTGGTGGAGGCCTTGAACGAGCGCTTGATGCGGACAGCTATGCAGATGAGACATGCTTATGAGGCTAAGTATCCTGAACAAGGCGAGCCAAGTTGTGAATTTTTGGCTGAGATGCGGGCAAAGAAGAATGCTTGCTTGAGCGAGGTTTACAACATTTGTGTGAAGGCTCTAGGCGTGCCACCAACAGTGGTTAATTATGCTTACACAGATAAGGATAAGAAGAAACAAACTATCACAGGCTTAAGCCCGAAGGAATTCTATGAAAAGTATTGCGGCTTGCCACTTGAAGATATGGTTGTTTTGACGAATGATCCAACTGAGCGTTTCCCTGATGGTACAGTTTTGACTTATAAATATTCTCAAGTTGTGATGGAGGGTAAGGGTTTGGCCCAACTCTTAGCACCAATGAGTGAGTTGACCCAGGCGGCTGTTAAGTCCATCAAGGCTGGTGAACCAATGTGGTTTGCTTGCGATGTGGGCAAATCTTCTGACCGCAAAAAAGGTTTGTTAGATGATGAAACTTACCTAACAGATTTGATCTTGACGGAAGTTGGCGAGTTTTCTAAGAAAGATCGCACAATTATCGGCGAGACTCAGCTCAATCATGCCATGTTGCTCTGCGGCGTAGATCTTAATGCTGATGGCTCTGTCAAAAAATGGAAGGTCGAGAATAGCTGGGGCGAAGATATGGGCAGCAAGGGCGTGTTTAGCATGAGCCAGAAGTGGTTCGAGGCTAACACTTACCAAGTGATTGTCAACAAGAAGTACGTTTCAGCTGACATTTTGGCCGGCTTAAAGAAAGAGCCAGTTGTAGTTGAGCCTTGGAAGATGATCTGCCAGCCAATCAAGTAATGTAATTAGGTAATACAGTTAAGTGCTGTAATTACATTTAATGGTTGATGATAGTTCGAAAAGCTTAATTATGCTCCGGTGCAAGCTTGCATCGGGGCTTTTTAGCGCTTATTAGGCTATAAGTTACAAGCTCTTAAAAATTTGCAAGATAGAAATTTAACTTTGTTTAGACTAGAATGAGCATGCTTTGACTTGCGAAAAGACCTGAGATTGGTGCATATTTTTACTTTTAGGATTTGAGGAAATAGAAATGAATTTAAGTTTGGTCTTACCTTGTTACAATGAATCTAAACAGATGCTTACGACGTTCGAACGCTTGGCTGATTTCACGTTAGCGAATTTGCCAGAACTTGTTGATAGATTACAAGTGGTCGCTGTTGACGATGGCTCCAAAGATGATACATGGGAACAACTTTTAACAGGTAAACAGATTTTCTTAGCTAAATTGGCAACTTGCTCATTGCCAGTTAAGGTGAATCTCATCTCTTTTTCGCGCAATTTCGGCAAAGAGGCCGCTATGCTTGCGGGCCTAAATAAAGTTAGTGCAGATAGTGAGGCGACAATTGTTTTGGATGCTGACTTGCAGCATCCTTTAAGCTTAATTCCGAAGCTGATTGAATGCTTCGAGGCAAGCGGGGCAGATGTGGTTGATGCTGTTAAGAGTGATAGAGGCGAAGAATCTGCTTTGAATCGCTTCATTACGAATACTTTTTATAATTTCTTCGATAAGCACAGCCGCATCAAGCTGCGTGATATGGCCGATTTTAAGCTGATTAGCAGGCGGGTGAGAGAGCAGCTTTTAGCTTTGCCAGAACATGAACGGTTTTTCCGTGGCATGACGAGCTGGATTGGCTTCAAGCATGCTGAAGTCAAATTTGAAGTGGCTGAACGTGAACTTGGTGTTTCCAAATGGTCATTTACAAGCAAGGTTAATCTGGCCAATGATATTTTCTTTGGCTATTCCAGATTGCCGGAACTTGGGCAATTACTGTTGACGATTGTGGCATGTGCTTTGTTCGGAATTCAAATTATTTATTGGCTAATTGCTGGCCTTGGCTTTGGGTATCACTTGGACAAAGTCGATTATCTCTTGTTCGTTGTTTTAATGATGTTCGTGAGCGTCATGTTAAGCAAATTGTGGCAGACAGCCTATTTAGCTAGAATTTATCGCGCAAATCAGAAGCGACCGATTTATATTGTGGCACGGGAAGATTAATTTCGTGGCTAATGTCTAATTAGCATGAATAAATATGGAACAAATTTGGCCTTTATTGAGATATGTTTGGGTGTATCATTTTAGTATTGAGAGAAAGGGAGTTTCATACTATGGAAAATGAAAAGAGTCAGGCTGGCTTAAAGAAAAGCTTGGCATTAATCTTTGTTTACACGGTAGCTACAGGTTCCATTTTCACCTACGTCAGTTACTGGGATTCAGTCTTCTTTAATTATTGTGGACCAGGTACATTCTTGGCTTTTGCTTTGATGTCACTTGCCATTTTGCCAGTTGCGTTGGTTTATAGTGAATTGTCCTCACTGTTCCATACAGCAGGTGGTGAACTCATCTACAATACTGTTGCTTTGAATAAGCATGCAGGTTTCTTTGCGTCATGGTTGATCATGGCGGCTTGGATTTCTGTTCCACCGGCAGTTGTTATGGCTATTGCTACATTTATTAGCCGTACATTTGGCTTGGCTTTGGATTTCCAGAAGATCATGTTGATTGCAATTGTTATTTTGTTGATCGTGTTCTTCATGAGTTTGCAGGATATTCAATTCCTCGTTAAGGCACAGGCTTTCTGCTTGTTTGCAAATATTACAACTACTTTGCTTACAGGTGTTTTGCTGTTGTGTTCAGGTCATTGGCATTTGAGCAACCTTTCACCTCTCTTCCAGACAAATTTGGAATCTATCAGTGGTATCCCTGGTTGGGTCATTGGTATGGCGCTTTTGATCACACCGTTTTTCGGCTTTGAAACAGTGCCTCAGATGGTTGAGGAGGGCGACTTCCCTATTTCTAATACTAAGAAAGCAATCTGCGGTTCAGTTTTGACTTGCGGTGCAATTTACACCTTCTTCTTCTTCTGTGTAGCTGGTTTGGACAGCTTCCAGACTTTGTTGGCTGGCGGTCAAGATGGTTTCATGACGATCAATGCGATGAAAAATCTCTTAGGTTGGCAGATTTGGCCACTTATCTATGGTCTAGTTTCTATTTTGTTAGGTATGACAGCTTCTATCTTGGGCTTCTGGATGTCCATCGTCCGTATGCTCTATGCTATGGGTCAGAAGAACTTCTTACCAAGCATTGTTACTAAGTTGAACAAGCATCAACAACCAATCGTGCCAAACGTCTTCCTATTACTTTTGACTTTGACCTTCGTTTTGATGCAAAATGCTACAACTTTCATGAACGACTTCTTCAACTTGATGTCTTTCGGTTGTGCTTGCGCTTATGCTTTGACTATGATTTCCGCTATCGTCATGCGGAGCAAGCATGCGAAGTGGTATGCTAATAGTCATAGCACGGTAGTTGGCGGTAACGCTTTGCGTATCTTAGCTATGGTCATTATGGTGGCAATCGCTTACTTCTGTACTTTGGGTCAAGGTAGAGGTTCATGGATTTCGTTCGGCGTCTATATGAGCGTTGGCGTTTTGATCTGGCTCTGGATGGTGCTCGTCAAATGGCGTCATTCTAGGGTTGTTATCGAAACACCTGATGGTAAGCAAGAATTCTAAACAATTAATAATTTAGTAAATTAAGCAATAAAGGAGATGTATTATGGCTAAATTAACAGGTAAAGTTGCACTCGTTACAGGCGCAGCAGTTGGTTTGGGTGCAGGCATTGCAGAGGCTTATTCTAAGTACGGCGCAAAGTTGTGCTTAGTTGACCTGGCTAAAGAGGTTGAGCAAACAGCTGAAAAGTTGCGTAAAGAATATGGCGCTGAGATTATTACTTTCGTTGGTAACGTGGCTAAGAAAGAAGATATGAAGGCTGCCGTTAAGCAAACAGTTGAGAAGTTCGGCAAGTTGGATGTTGTCTGCGCTAATGCAGGTGTTTGCCGTTTGGCTCCATTTGAGCAAATGAGTGATGAAATGCGCGATTTCCATATCGATGTCAATATCAAGGGTGTTTGGAATACATGCCAAGCTGCTATCCCAGAATTGTTGGCTAACAAAGGTGGCGCAATCGTCATTGCTTCTTCTGTTACAGGTGATTTGGTTGCTGATGGTGGTGAAGCTGCTTATGCAATGACTAAGGCGGCCTTGGTTGGCTTAACAAAATGCTTAGCTGTTGAATATGCTACACGTAACATTCGTGTCAACTGTTCACAATTAGGTTATGCTCGTACACCAATGGTTGAGAAGATGGCTGTTGAATCCAATCCTGAGGATCCAGAAAGTGCAATCAGGGCTATTGCTGCTAACGTACCTATGCAACGTTTGGCTAAACCAATCGAGGTTGGTGAACTCTTTGCCTTCTTAGGTAGCGATGAAGCTTCATACATCACAGGTGGTCAGTTCGTTATCGATGGTGGTGCTACATTGCCTGAGACAATGAGTATGGGTACAAACTAATTCAGACATAGTTTAGTTTGGTGAATTTAACCGTCTGCCGTTATGGTAGGCGGCTTTTTTGCGCCTTATTAGCAAGCTGTGCTCCCACAAAATGTGAAAGAACAACGTCAAATGTGAGGCAATTGTGAAGAAATGCGGGGGGGTGAGAAGTTTGTGAGATTTTCTTGAAAAGAGGGAGGGAAAAAGCTTGCTTTGCTAAAGTGAAGTCATCCAAGAGCTAGTCCATCATCTAGCCAGAAATTTTAGGAGGAAAACACAATGAAAAAGATTGTTACATTGGCATTAGCTGCTGTTATGACTTTGGGTTTGACAGTATTGCCAAAGGCTGATTTCAAAGACGATATCAAGAAGTTGCAAGACCAAATTGATGCTATGCAAAGCAAGCACGAAAAGGAAGAACTTGTTAAGACTCAAATTAAGAATAAAGAAACTCAAATTAAGGAAAAAGAAGTTGAATTAGCAACAGCTAAGGTAGAAGAACAAAAGGCTCAGAATGCCTATGACGCAGCTGCCGAAGGTGATAAAGCAGCTAAAAAAACAGCATTAGATCAGAAAAAAACAGATCGTGAAACAAAAGAAGATGAGCTTGCTGTTTTGAAGGCTGAATTAACTTTACTCAAGGCTAAGTTGAGCCCAGTTGTTGAAAAACCATCATATGATGAATACAAGCCAGGTTATGGTTATGTATACATGAACGTAGCTGATGGTAAGGATGTTAGCGGTTTCGTAAAGGCTGGTGTTTACACAGTTAATTCTTTGATTAAACATTTTGGTTTGGAGAACGTAGTTGCTGCTGATGATCAAGATAGACTTGTAGAGGTTAAGGAACTCAAAGTTGCAACAGTTAAGGTTGCTGTAGTTCAACAATATCCTATTAAGGTTCGTGCTATCAGCGAAGATGGTTTGGAACTCGGTAACTATGAAGTTAATGTTGGTTTGTATGCATCACGTGGTTGGGTAACAGCTGAGAAGGTTGCTGCTAAGGCTTTGACATTCAAGAAGGGTGTTGCTTTGGTAGACGATGTTGATGGTTACTGGGTATTAGCTGATGTAGAAGCTAACAAGAAACCTCAATACTTCGGTAAGACAAGCGAAGGTGGTAACCGTGTTATCACAGCTGTTTATACAGTAGCTAAGCACAAGGTATGGACAGGTAAAGACGGCAAGACAACAACAAAACCAGGTCAAGTTGGTAAGACAGGTGAAGTTGCAACAGTAGCAACAGGTATCGGTGCTTTGATGACATTGGCTGGTGTTGTGTTAGCAACAAAGCGTCATTAATCTGATGATACGTAAAGACAGGCGACTAAAAAGTTGCCTGTCCTCTATATGTTAAAGCTAGTTAGATTGAATTCGAAATAAGCTAACTAGCCTAACAGGAAAATGATGGAGAGCAGGTGAGAGCCTGCTCTTTTCCATTTTAGCAGAAAAACGAATTAAATAAACCAGCGCATAAGAGCTTGGTTAATTATCAAAACTTAAACAAAAAGAACGTTGAGATGATTTTATGTACAGAATGAAGAAATAGACATTGCACAAGATAATTATTTATTTTATAATTAATGAGCTGCGATAGATGCACAATAATGTCTAATTGCAGCGATTTTTAACATCTATAAGGAGGACTTTATGTCTGAGCAGGTACAGAAGGAAACGACTGGTTCTTTTCTTCTTAAAGTTTTGAATGGTGCAACGGTTGCAATCGTCGTTGCCTTGATCCCGAATGCAATTTTAGCTACTTTTTTGAAGCCATTTGCAAGTAGTTCCGTCTTTTGTATGGAATTATTACATATAGTGCAAGTATTCCAATTTTTTACCCCTTTGATGGCCGGTGTCTTGATTGCTAACCAATTCAAGATGATTCCGATGCATTCAGTCATCGTTGGTGGTGCAGCTTTCTTAGGCTCAGGGGCTTGGCGTTTCGTAGCTCAGGCTACAATCAATGAAAAAACAGTTAGCTTGTTCCAATTAGCTGGTATCGGTGATGTTATCAACACCATGATCACAGCTGCTTTGACAGTTATTGTTTTGCGTTGGATTGGCAACAAGATGGGATCCTTGTCTATTGTTTTCTTGCCAATTATCGCAGGTACTGGTGTGGGTTATATCGGCTGGAAGATTTTACCTTTCGTAGCTAAGCTCACTTACATCATTGGCCAAGGCATTAATTCCTTTACAACATTACAACCAATTTTGATGACAGTCTTGATTGCAATGTCCTTCGCTATCATTATTATCAGCCCTATTTCAACTGTGGCTATCGGTTTGGCAATCGGCTTAACAGGTATTGGTTCAGCAGCTGCTGGTATGGGCGTTGCTGCTTGTGCAGCTTTCCTTGTATGCGCTACTTTGCGTGTCAACAAGCCAGGTGTGCCAGTGGCCATCGCACTTGGTGCTATGAAGATGATGATGCCTAACTTTATGACTAATCCAATTATCGGCTTGGGCGCTGCTTTGACAGCTGCAATCAGTAGCTTGTCTATCCCATTCTTGGGCATGGGCGGTACACCTGCTAGTGCTGGTTTCGGGTTGGTTGGTTTCGTTAGCCCATTGGCTGCTATGAACTCATCCAACGTTGGTATTTTGATGATCGTTGTAACATGGGTTGTCGTACCATTCGTAGTTGGCTTCTTGATCGATCGTTTGTTCGTTGATGTTTTGCATCTTTACAAGAACGATATTTTCAAATCTAAAGCAAATTAATTTAATGAAAAAATAAAAAAGGAGAATATAGCAATGTTTATTTATATTGCAGGTGCTGGTGCTATGGGTTGCCGTTTCGGTTACCAATTACAAAAGAGCGGTAACGAAGTTATTTTGTTGGATAACTGGCAAGCTCATATTGATGCTATTAAAGCTAATGGTTTACATATTACAGGTGACGAAGATTTGATGTATCCGATGACAATCATGCATCCAACAGAAGCTACAAGAGAAGCTGATTTCATCATCTTGTTCACAAAGGCTATGCAACTCAAAGCTATGTTGACAGATATTAAGTCTATTATCGGTGCGAAGACAAAGGTTCTCTGCCTCTTGAACGGTTTGGGCCACGAAGATACAATTCGTGAGTTTGTTCCACAAGAAAATATCATGATGGGTGTTACAGTTTGGACAGCTGGTTTGAAGAACCCAGGTGTTGTCTTCCTACAAGGCAAAGGTACTATCAATTTGCAAAGCTTCTCAAGCCAAGGCGAAGCTGCTGTTAAGGACATTGTTGACACAATGAACGCTGCGGGCTTGAACGTTATCTATGATAATGATGTTGTACCATCTATCTGGCGTAAAGCTTGCGTCAACGGCACAATGAACTCAACATGCGCTTTGACAGATTCTAAGATCGGTCAATTCTTCGGTAGCGAAGCTGCTATCCGCATCGTTAAGACAATCATTCATGAGTTCGTTTTGGTTGGTACAGCTGAAGGCGTTAAGTTGAATGAACAAGAGATTGTTGATTATGTTATGCATACAGCTGAGATTGCTGCTAATCACTATCCTTCCATGCATCAGGACTTGATCCAGAACCATCGTTTGACTGAGATTGACTACATCAACGGTGCTGTTGCTCGTAAGGGCGTACGTTTGGGTATCGCTACTCCATACTGCCAGATGATCACAGATCTCATTCATGCTAAAGAGAGCATTTTGGAAATTAAGTAATTTATTGCTTGTTTCTAGCTTAACAAGGCCTGTTCGTTTGAACAGGCTTTTTTGTTTCTTTATGTTATAAAATATAATATGTTATTTATTAGCATATGCTTAGTTACTATAAAAGGTGGTGTAAGAGAAGCTATTGCAAATGCTTTAATTCATCAAGATTTTTCTATTACGGGAACAAGTGTAAAGATTGAAATTTTCAGTGATAGAATAGAAATCACAAATTCGGTATTCCTTTGGTAGATATATTAAGGATTGTGGATAATCCTCCAATTATGGGCATGTTATATGCATGCTTGTATAAAATATATTCAAGGAGAGTTTTTAACAAATAGCTCATTAAGAATGAGATTTGGATTAACCGAAAAATCTTCTGTAAGTATTTCACGGATTATAAAAGAAGCATGCAAAAATAAGTTGATCAAAAAAGTTGAAAAAACAGCTCCACGTCATATGAAATATATTCCAATTTAGGCATAGTTTAACATGCTATAATTAGTAAAAGCGCCACTAATAGCGCTTAGGGGAAGGGGATTTGAATATGGCTCTTATCATAATATTGGCAATTTTAGCCATCTTAGTACTTTATTTCATCAGCTGCCAGCGCAGCTTCATTAGTTGGCAGGAGAAGATCAAGAACGCCCTTTCAAATATTGCTGTGCAGCAGAAATCTCGTTGGGACGCGTTGAAGCAGATAGCCAAATCTGCCAAAGCGTACAAGCTGCATGAGGCTGAAACTTTAGTTAATTTAACCGCTGCTCGCTCGGGCAAAGTTGCAACAAGTGCCAAAGAGGTGCAAGCTTCCGACAAAGATTTCTTGGCAGCCTTACATAACCTGAATGTTGTTGTTGAAGCCTATCCAGAACTTAAAGCCGATGGCTTATACGCTCAGACGATGAGTTCGATTAATGGCTACGAAGACAAGGTCAGATTATCTCGTCAAGTCTACAATGATTGTGTAACTCAATACAATCGTTTGGTCAAACAGTTACCATCTAGTATTGTGGCAAACCTTTTGCACTTTACCGAAGAAAATTATCTAGAGTTTGAACAAGCTTCGAGTGCAATGCCAGACTTGGATTTATAAGTAGCAGATTAATATGACTTCTTGCTGGATACACACAAAGTAGCTAGCATTTTTATATATGTGGGGGACTTATGGTACAGGGGGAAACTTTCACATGGCAACGCATATTTAAGCATACTTTATTTGCTTTTTTGTTTACTTTGACTTTTGCCTGCTTAGTTAATATCAGCTTTGCAAGTGACAAGATACAGAGTTTAGATACTAAAGTTGTATTAAATGCTGATGCTAGTGTTACAATTCAACAAGCTTGGCAGTGCAAGAATAGCTCAGGTACAGAGTGGTTCGTGCCAATGTACAATTTAGATTCCGATTCAGATATAGAGGATCTCAAGGTAAGCACTGGAAATAAAGAGTTTACGACTTTGAATGATTGGGACGTAAATGCTAGCTTTGCTGACAAAAGTTATAAATGTGGCCTAAACGAAGCAAGCAAAGGTAAAGAACTTTGCTTTGGCAAAAGTGAAATGGGCGATATGACTTACAATGTAAGCTATAAAATCACGCACGTTTTGAAAAAAAGCAAAGACGGCGTCCCGTTTCTTTATTTCCGTTTCGTTAATGACAAAATGAAGCCCGCACCTAAACGAGCGAGTTTTGCTATTGATTATCACGAGCTGGGAGAGAAAGTGCAGGCGAAAATCTGGGGATTTGGCTTCGAGGCAGATTTAAAAGCTACGAAGCAGGCTTATACGACGGAAGCATTCAGCTTTTCTGGTCAACATCACATTACAATTTTGCTAAAAGTGCTTAATTTGCCTGATACTCAAATGTCTGCATTAAAGCCAGATAATAGGACTTTTAATGAGATTAAAGACCAAGCTTTCCAAGGCTCTAATTACACGAATTTAGATAAAAGCCCAAACAAACAAGTGGAGGATAAGTTGGTTTTGCGTTATGACGTGCCGTACAAACGCAAGTTTTTTTCGCACCTATTTTTACTAAAAACTATGCCGATGAGCTTCATAATATTTGCTTTATCTGGTTTAGTCGCACTTATATCTAGTTTTGTGTCCAGTTCTAAGACAAAACCGATCAATTTGAAAGCCGTTAAGCTTGACAAAAAATATTATTATCGGGACATTCCGTTCAAGGGCCAAATTGATTTAGCTGAGTATTTCGGTGAGATGATCTACGGTTTGACGGACGATACGCAGCGTGGATTCATTGCAGCGTATATTTTACGTTGGATTAAAGCTGGTGTCATTAGACCTTGCAAATATCAGGCAACGAAACGTTTCTTGCTCATCAAATACGCTAAAGAGGAAGAGGGGCTAGAGTTAGTCGGTGAGCCTGAATGCAAAGAGGAGTTGGAGCGTGTAACTTGGATGACGATTCAGCTAGCTTCTGACGACAACGTACTGACGGCTGGTGAGTTGGAGGCTTATGCCAATAAGCACGACACGGAGCTAAGCAAGGCTTTCAAAATAGCACTAAAAACGTGCAAGACAACTTCTTTGAGACAGGGCTTAATTAGCTTTGCAGATAAGAAAAGTAGCCGCATCAGCCTGACTGAAGCAGGTATTTATAACTTACAGAATTTGTACGGCCTGAAAAATTATCTTCGTGATTTTACTATCATTAACGAGCGGCAGGCAGTTGAAGTTGGCCTTTGGGATAATTACCTCATTTTTGCTTCGATTTTTGGCATAGCCGCGAAAGTGGAGAAAGAGTTCAAGCAACTGGTGCCAGACTATGCGTTTGCCAAAGAAACGAGGTTAGATGCTGACGGCAATTTTTATAATCAGCTTAATTACATTTACTTAGCTAACAGTTTCCAGCGGAGCTTCAGTTCAGGCATCAGTCAGGCGCATAGTGCAAGATCAGGCGGTTCAGGGGGCTTTAGCTCCTTTGGCGGTGGTAAAAGCGGCTTTTCAGGTGGCGGTTCAGGCGGTGGCTCTCGGTAAACAATTTGCTTTAAGCAAACGCAAAAACTGGGCGTAGAGATAGTTTCTACGCCTTTTAATTTGCAGCCAAACAGATATTCAGGCTAACTATTGTGCTGAATATGTTATATTTCGCGGAATTTCTAAGAGTATTGGTGCTTAATTTGAGAAAGCTGAAATATCGGTCCATACTGGTATGAGGGTACAAATACCCGATAATTAGAATCGTGGAGATGGCAAGAAGTTACATTCAAGGTTTTCCAAGTCGTTACAAGCAAGCACAAAGATGGCAAGGAAGCTAAGACCAAAACAGAAGATGGCAAACTTGATTATCCTATCGCCAAAGCCAAAGATAACCACAAATATTTGACCCATGCAGCTGACGGTACAGCTAATTTGCTTGGGGCTATTTTCTTAGACTATCGAAACGAATCCTTAGAAGACCCTTTTGTGCTTGTTTATGGGCATGATACGGACAATGGCACCATGTTTGGCCCCTTACGCACCAACAAAGCTGAACAATTGGGGGCTGAATTTACCTTCTTTGGCGCTGCCAATACGAAGTTCAAGACGAAAGCTGTCTTGGTGGCCATCATTCCAGGTGAAACTCTGATTAAACCCAAAGACTATGCGGATTTTAACAAACGAGAGCAGTTTTATGCTTGGTTACAGCCACAGGCAATTAAAACAGCTAATTATGCGTTGCAGCCAGAAGACAAGCTAGTTTGCCTAATCACATGCACTTATGAGCGACAAAATGCCCGCTTGCTTATAGTAACTGTCTACTAAATATTTGCTTTATTAGCTGAAAAGTCTGAACAAATTAGCAAAGGTAATTAAAAACAGATTCCTCTATAATAGTAAACAAAACTATATAATCCCAAGGAGGATCTTTAGTATGCAACGATTAAAAATTGGGAATAGGTCTTGTGGGACTGCTTATAGTGTTTATCCTAGCAATTGCTTATTTATGGGGTAATGAAATTTCGACACCTCTCTCAGTTAAGGAAATTATGCCAGCCAATAAAACCCATCAAGACGGAAGAGTTCTTTCGCTGAAAGTGAAAGGTAACTATTATCTTGATGACTTCTTAAACGAAGGCGGTGTTAATAACGACAGAGAATTGATTGACTTTTCCACTCGCAAAATCACCAATGGACTGTTAAAATTGTCCATTCAACAAGCAAAGATAGCCTGTTCTTCCTACACAGCTCAGAGTGAAAATGCTGAAACATGTTTTGCTAGAAACTATGACATGAAGGAAACACACATCGCTTTAGTGGAAACACATCCGAAAAATGACTATGCTTCAATTTCAACAGTCGATTTATCCTTTTGGGCATAAAGAAAGCTGATGAGCCTCTGCAACTTAAGAAAAAAATCAATCTTTTGGCAGCTGCTTACACACCTTTGGATGGCATAAACGAAAAAGGTTTGAGTGTCGGTATTTGCATGACGTATCAAGGCCCAGGCAAAAAGGGCAACATTGCCACAGATCAACAGACAGACAAAAAAGACATCACATCAACTATTTTGTTACGGCTGATGTTGGATAAAGCCGCCACCGTTGATGAAGCTATCCAGATTGCGCAAAGCTATGATATGCATATTCCGCTAAATCTTCCTTCCATTACATGGTCGCAGATCCAAGTGGCAAGAGTGCTGTACTTGAATATGTTGGCGAGAAAGATGCGACAGACACTGATCCTACTAAGCGTCAGCTTAAAGTACAGTACAATGACCCTGAGATAAGTAAAAAAGGCCAAATTGTGACCAATTTTGTGCTGCGGAAAGATTATTACGACCAAGCTGCTGATAAAAAAGGCCTAGATCGCTATACTTTGTTGCAAACAGAGCTTGCGAAAAAAGCCTATAAGTTAAATGATGAAACAGAAGCGATGAATTTGTTAGGCCAAGTTGCCGGAAGAAATTGGCCTAATGACGATGAAAATTGTATTACAACCCATTCAGTAATTTATAACCTGACGAAGAAAACGGCTTTTTGGGTGACCAATGAGCACTATCAAGAACCAGCTTATCACTACCATTTTGCTTTTAAGTGATTACTTACAGAGCTGAAATTATCACTGCTTAACTACAGCCGCTAGCTAGTTATTTTCATTTAGCGCATAGTTTGCTATAATTAACTCGCTATCGCGGTCGTGGTGAAATTGGTAGACACGCTGGATTTAGGTTCCAGTGATTCACGTCATGCAGGTTCGAGTCCTGTCGACCGCATCTGAATGAGCCGTACTTGAAGTGCGGCTTTTACTTTATGAGAGCTTTTACAGGAGGCTGAAAATGGCGCACAATTTGCTAGAACTAGCGCACTTAATGCAGGCTGAATTATTACAAGCACGGGAGATAGGAGCTAACTTTACTTTTGCATCGCCACAATTTGATTCACGTTTCGTAAACAAGGACGATATTTTCTTTGCAATTAAAGGCTTAGAGGCAGATGGACATGATTATCTTGAGAAAGCTGCTAATAAAGGTGCTCTAGCTGTCTTTGTAACATATTGGCCAGCTAATTTGAATTTGGCCACTTTCCCAGCTTATGTGTTCAAGGTAGACAATACCCGCAAAGCGTTGGCCATTTCGGCGAATTATTTCTACGATGAACCGTCAGCTAATTTGCAATTAGTTGGAATTACGGCATCTAACGGCAAAACCTCAACTAGCCTAATGTATAAGTCAATTGTCAAAGCTGCTGGCTTTAATTGTGGCTTGATAGGTACAGTTAGCTACGAAACAGCTAAACGTGAGGAGATGAGCCATTTAACAACGCCAGACGCTGTTAAATTGCAAAGCCTACTCGCTGAGATGCGTGATAACAACTATGAAAAAGCTGTCATGGAGTGTTCGTCAATTGGCCTAGACCAGTACAGAAATTATGCCGTTAAATACAAGGCTGTGGCATTCAACAATATTAGCCGCGAGCATTTAGATTATCATGGCTCATTTGTCGCCTACTTGGAAGCCAAACTCAAATTAATTACAGAATGTGCCGATAGTAAGACCAAAGTTATTCTCAATTTTGATGATGCGGCAATTTATGCTAAGCGTGAATTAGCCAAAGGCCCCATCATTGGCTTTGCCGATGCTAAGAATTGGCCAGATAGTAAGCTAAACAGCCTAGCAGCTAAAGATTGCCCACAAGTTCTAGCTGCCCAGATTGATTTAAGTAAGGGTACGGCGAACTTCAATTTAGTAGTTAAACGTGAAATTTTGGGCCAAGCTGATAATGCAGCAGAAGCTTTCGTCGTTAAGCCGGTTAAGTTACAAGTTCCAGGCTATCATTCGGTTATGAATGCTTTGTCGGCCGCCAGTTTAGCCTTGGCAGTTGGTTTTAGCTTAGATGAGATCGTGCGTGGCCTAGAAGCTTATACAGGTATCGAACGCCGCTTTCAACGCATCTTAGCCCCAGGCACAATTCCTGCAAATTCGCCGTGGCAGAAATATATTGATTACCAAATTTATGATGATCATTTTGCTAATCCAGGCAACATTTGCTTCTCGTTAAATTCCTTGTGTCAGATGGATTATCGCAAGCTTCATATTGTTTATGCTATTCGCGGCAAAAGAGGTGTAACTGTCAATAGTGAAAATATTTATACGCTCAAAGATTATCTCCCTAAGTTGCGCTTAGCTAATTTCATTGCCACCACTTCTAAAGATGTAGTCGGTCATTATGATACTGTGACGGATGAAGAATTGGCAGCGTTCCAAGCTGCTATGCACGATATAGGCCAGGATTACACTTTGTATCCAGAATTAACGCAGGCGTTAGAGGTTGCTTTAACTAAAGTTGAAGCTAACGATGTTATTCTCTTAGCTGGTTGTCAGGGCATGGATGCAGGCGCTCGGCTCTGCTTAGAAGCAATCTGTGCTAAACACGCTGAATTAGATGCATCTGTCATTATGGCTGTTGTCAAAGATAGAATCTGCGGTCAGTCTGACGAAGCGACGAACAAAGATAAATTATTTGCTGGTGCATCTAAAGCTTGAGGCTAGAGATTTCCTCACAAGCAAAAGCATAAAGCACACATAAAAAGGCAATGTGGTTAAATTGGTTGTGCGCTTAAAAGGGAGCGTGCTTAAAAACGCTCTTTAGCTTAAAAGATCAGCGCGATTAAAGTGCCCTCTTTGCTTATATGATATGTACCCAGAATACTGGACACATATTTATGAACTAGGCTGGACACATGGATGCTATCCTGTATTGTACAGGAGGCATCCATTTTGTTTTTGCCTGAATTCTTTTATTATTATAGTAATCTATATATTCTTCAACTGCTTTTGAGAATTCTTCGAAGGAGGAATAATCTTTCTCATAGCCGTAATACATCTCATTCTTTAGTCTTCCGAAGAAGGTTTCCATTATACAGTTGTCATAACAATTACCTTTTCGCGACATAGACTGTACAATACCGTGTTTCTGTAAGGTATTTCTAAAATAGGCATGCATATACTGCCAACCTTGGTCTGAATGAAATATAAGCCCTTCAACAGATGGGAATTTTTCAAAAGCTCTATCCAGCATTCTTGATACCTGCTCAAGATTCGGGCTTGTTGATAAATTATATGAAATGATTTCATTCGTATTCATATCCAGTACTGGAGAGATATAGCATTTCCCCCATGAAAAATTAAACTGAGAGACATCTGTTGTCCATTTCTGCAATGGTGCTGTTGTACTGAAATCCCTATTTATTACATTATCAGCAATCTTACCTACTTCGCCCTTATAAGAATGATATTTTTCCTTTGGACGCTTACCAGCTAATCCTGCTTTATGCATAAGGCGTTGAACTCGCTTATGATTTATATGATATCCACGATTTAGTAATTCATGATAAATTCTACGAACACCATATCTATGCTTGTTTTTTTCAAATATTTCTCTAATAACAATCAGTAATTCTTCATTGCGATCAGCAACTACATCTGATTTGTTAATCTCAAAATAATAAGTTGATTTAGACATGCCAATAGCTTTTAAGAGATATTTTAATTGGTATCCTTTTTCACGGAGTTCTTTGATGATTGCTGCTTTTTCGCCTTGAGTTCCGCAGCCCATTTTTCGTGTCTCAAGGCGATTAATTTTTTTATTGCTTCATTCTCCGTTTTTAAGTATTCAGTTTCTGCTCTAAGACGAATTAATTCTTCACGTTCTGATGGGGTTAAATCAGTGGGTTTGGATTTCTTGCTCACGTTTGCTTCCTTCTTACTTTTTCTGCCTTTTTTGAGATTTAATCCTTCATACCCTTTAACTTTATATGTCTGAACCCATTTAGACAATAATCCACTATCAATTCCTGCACTAATAGCAACAGATTTTTGTGATTCACCAGCAAGTACACGAGCTACTAACTGATATCTACATTCAGCCGAACGTTCTTTACATGTAGTTGGATGCCGAAGAGAATCAAGACCATATATATCTGCAATTCTTGACCATTGTACAATTCTTTTTCTAAAATTCTTTTGACTTATACCTTCTGGTGTCTCAATCCACTGACCAGAGCGATATAGTTCTACAGCATTAAGTTTAAAAGCATAATCGTATTTCATACAAAACCCCTTTCACTGGTTGTGTCCAGTAAAAGGGGTACATATCAATATCGTAAAGAGGGTGTATTCATGCAGGTGATTCTATAATTTTTCATAGTCGATGTTACATTCCTTGGCTAAATCTGCAACTGAAGCTGCACAAAGCGGCGACTTAGAAGCTTCTAAAGCTAGTTTGTAATCTTCCTCATTTTCAATCTTTTCTAAAATAGAGGATAAGACGGCCTCTGAAACGCTGATATTGTTTAATGCTGAATAACTTTTAATAGCAATTTTTGTTCTTCATTTAAGAATATTTTAATCGTAGCCAAATTGACCTCCCACGTTTCGCATATTATATCGTGCCTATGTTGTAAGAAAGTTAATACTAACTATATGCTTTCTTTACGCCTTACCGCGACTCGTCAGATAGGCGAACAAACTACTTGGCAGAATTTTACTTAACAGGCGAAAAACATAGGTGATTGGGCTTGAATAGCTGACGGCCTTATTTTTGTAACAGGCTTTGAGGGCTGCTTTGGCCACCTGACTAGCATTTTCCATGGCTAACTGTTTGTACCAGACTAATTTTTGCATAGCATTTGCCTCAGCGCTATTTGAATTAGCCTCTGTAAAGCGAGCTGCTTGCTTTAGAAATTGGCTAGGCATTGGGCCTGGACAAGCCACTGTGCAGTTGAGATTTAAGCCCCTTGCCTGCCACTCAGCCCTAAGAGCTTGGCTTAGATGAAAGAGATAGCTTTTTGTGGCACTATAAACAGCAAAATTAGCCTGCGGACTAAAGGCAGAAGATGAGGCTGTGTTCAGGATATAGGCCTTTTCAGGTGTGAATTTTTGTTGATTAAGCAACGTATTTATGAGCAAAGTCGGAAATAGTATGTTGACGGCCAAACAAGTTTGGGTGGCTGCTATACTTTGAATTTCCAAAGGGCCCTTGAAGCCAAGTCCAGCATTGTTGATGAGCCAACTAAGTTGCCAGTTTGGACCAATTAATGTATCCATTAAACTGATTAATTTTGTTATAGCTTCCGCCTTAGAAAAATCTAAATTTATGAGGAGAAAGGCGACAAATTGGTCTTTGCTATCGACTAAGTTTGCTAATTCTGCTTGCCAGGCTAGATCCGTTCTATAAGTTGTAAGCAAACTTTTTCCCACTAAGACAAAATAATTGACAGCTTGGCTTAATTCGCTTTTGGCCAAATTGCGTGTGAACTCTTGGCCCAAATAGCCATCAGCGCCCGTGATGAGTGCCACTTTGTTAGAGCCTGGATTTATTTTAGGTGTGTGTGTACGCTTGAGCATAAAATAATTTTCTGTCATAAATAACCTTTTAGCCTATCACGTTCAGTGGAATTTCGTTCAGATTGAGACAACGATAGCCCTTTGCTTGCAATTTCTTGATAAGCGGCTCCAAGAGTGCTACATCGACTTTGGAACGCCCGTCCAAACGAATGATAAGGCCGTCATGTAAGTCCTGCATGATGCGATTGATTGCCTGCTCAACGGTGAATGGGTAAGGATCAATGTTGAAATTACGGTTACGGAGATTGTCATAGCGGTAATTCAAGGTATCTTTGGAATCAGGCCAGAAATTATGCAATTCTACGCCCCAGAATGTCGGGTAATAGCCAGCGTTTCTAATTAAGAAAAGTGCCTGTTCGCTGTATGATCCCTCGCTAGGTCTAAAGAAACTGTCCAAAGGCCGGCCAGTTAATAATTGGAAGTTTTTATCCAGTTTCGTTAGATGGTTAAGGAAAGTGTTTTCGTTGCGGATAGCCAAGCGAGCTGCATCAATTGGTTCCCAACCAAGTGAGCCGATAGCGTGTTCCTCTTTTTGCATACGCAACACCAGATTAGGCGCTTCGGTCAGGAACTCACCACTTATGAAGAAAGTGGCACTGGCTTGGTACAATTCCAAGGTATCCAAAACAGATTTAGCATGCAAAAGTTCAGTTGTCGGGAAATCATAGGTCAAATAGACAACCTTGTTCGGCCGATATTTGGCATTTGCTTTCTGAGCGGCTGAAAGTTCCTGTTGTTTATTCTTTACTTGGCTTTGGCTTGGCTCAACCTCAGTCTCACCAGTTTGGTTAGCCTGTTTAGCTTGGTTATGAGCTTTTGCTTGTTCATCTGCTAAATAAGAGGCATAGCGTGAAGAAACATCTTGCATGACTTCGCGGTTGAGATCGAATAGGACATTATAATTGACAACATAGTTATTGCATTCATCGTCAATTACAGGCAAACGTTCGCCATCTTTAGTCTGCTTAGAGTGCTGAATACCCCATTCTTTGTATTTTTGGTTGAGCTTGTCTGGTCGATAAGTCAAAGGTGCCAAGTGTGGCAATTTCAGATCTTTGGCTGAATTTTTGCAGAGCTTTGGACCGATAGACTGGCTGTAATAAATATTACCGTTAGCCGATTTGCTAATTTCATCGACAGCTTCTGTCGTCATCGCAACCGTCATTTCTGGTGTTTCTGTACTGACAGCTTTATCGGTGACTTTTAGCATATGATTGTGTACGGCCAATTCGGCTTCATCTTCTTTTTGCAGTTTGCTGGGTGCAAACACGTCATCTTTGGGCCACAGGGCGAAAGTTAAGCCGACAAGTAGGAAAAAGCCAAGTACATATATAAGCAGATTGCCAAGATCAAATTGTTTCTTGTGCCGTCTGATTTTTGGCAGTTGTTCATATTGGCGAAGTTGCGCATCTATGATTGTAGACGGGTTTAATAACGCTGCCGTTTGCTTAAGTTCTGGCTTAGCGTTGGCAGTTTGTGCGCTAGGTGTAGCAGGCTTAGTTACAGCTTCTTCGTTTCTCTTAGAAGCAGTTTGGCTAACGCTAGTTTTTACCTGTTCTGTTTCTAAAACAGCTTGCTTAATTTCTGTTTGTACAGATTTGTTTTTAGGCTCGTTATTTAGTTCGCTTTTAGGCTCATTAAGTTGTTTAGTTTTAGTCTGTGGTTTAGCGATAAAGGTTGGGTGTTTAACGATTTTCACTTGTTCGCTGAAAAGTACACTATCTAAATGGACCAACTGGCTGTTAGTTGTACTTTTCGGCTGTTCATTGGGCGTGCGTAAATCAGAGTCAACTGGGCGAACTTGCACTGGCTGACTAATTACATTTGGTCTTACAGGTCTAACTTGAGTTCTACGGTTTGCATGCTTCTTCATAATTAACTATTATAGCGAATGTTGGCGCTTTTGACTTGTAGATTAGCTTTAAGCTACAAGCTTTGAGCATACCTCTTTAAGAGCTGTATTAATGTGTTCGCTTATCGTAGCCTTTGATATTTCCTTGAGTTAAAGACCAAACTACTTACAATGTAGTAGATAAAAAGTGATTTTTGAGAATGGCTCTATTACTTATACATCATACGTTGTAAACAATAAAACATGAGCACTGCGTTTTTGACTAATAAAAATCGGTAATTATTGTTTTTTGATGCGTTTATGCTGCTATTCGAGTAGCAGAGGTTATGCTAATCAAAACAATGCTAGCTATTTGCTATGCTAATTGTTTAGCTACTTTTTATGAACTAAGCAAACATTATGGCGTTTTTATATGGATAATCTCTATTGGCGTATCAATCTTAATTTCTTCGATTACAGAACTATTAAAAAAGAGGGCAAAATGTATTTTTAAGTGATAACTTGTCAAGTTAAGTGCGATGAAATGTTAAGTGAGTCTATGAAACCAGACTCACTTTAAAGACGAAAAATAGTGGTAGCTGCTACTTACCTTACACCTCACTAATCCCTTTGAGCTGTTGATAAAGATCCCGTGCGTAGTTATCTGTCATACCACAGATATAATCCGTGATTAACAAGAGCCTGAGATAAAGCTGCTCCTTCTCATCTTTATGCGCAGCTTGGAAGTGATAACTCTGCATATAATTTTTAGAAACTAGACGCATCAAACGCTCATGCACCGGCTGCTTATTGACAGAACTTTTCTCAAAGTAGATACAGGCAGGAATGAACAGATCAAGTAACCCTCTTAACACTGTATCGCAAGCCACCTCCAAACTGACAATATCTTTAGAAGTGAACACATAACGATACGCAATATCACCGAGCAAATCTAACAAACTAGCACTGTAACGCTTATATGCAAGCGGATAGCGAAATTGCCCCTGCATGATAGCTACGTAATTTTCGCTAAAGGAAGCTGCCACATCCGTTAACAACCGAGATTGCGCCTGAATGAGCCAGTTTTGCACAGCGTAAAGCTCAGGCTCTACATAATGCTTAGTTTCAGCCAGATTATAGAAATAAAGCAGATTATCCAAATCCACTTTAAGCTCAGCTTGCTTGGCCACCGCTTGATTTAACTCGTGTAAGAGCGTGTGATAACTCAACTTGCCCTTTCGCAAAGCATCTTCAATATCAGCCGTACGATAGGCAATATCGTCGCAAGCTTCGAGCAAAAAAGATAGCGGGTGCCGACAAGCAATTTCGCCCCGCGTTTCAGGGTAATTGTAGCTAAGCTGGGCATTGGCTTGATTAGTAGTTGGCTCCAAATTACCACCTAGAGCCGTACCTAGTGAGAGACTAATATCACGGAAAATTTCCCTTTCAGCATAGAAATAACCTAGTTTGTGATGCGCAACATCTTGAAGCTCCAAATTGTTGACCGAATTATTAGCCCGCCCCACATCGAGAGCCTGCTCGCTTATAGCAAGTGAGTGTACAGGATATTTGATCAAACAATGCAGTACCGGGTAGCTCAAATTCATGCCATGCTCATCGACAATGAAATGTAACTTAGTTAAAAGCCTCAAAGCCTGAGCATTGCCCTCAAAGTTCAGTAAATCTGCCTGCATCTTAGGCGTCAACCATTCACTCAAACTTTTTTCGTGAAAATTCAAGCGCGGCAAATTGTTCTTAAACCATGCCCGAATCGTCGTTTCGCCATAATGACCAAAAGGGGGATTACCAATATCGTGCAACAAACCAGCTGTCAAAAGAATATTCTCCCAATAAGCTAAATACTCAGGCTTAGGCAGCGAAAGACCATCTGGCAAATTGGCATTTGACCAATCAGCATTCAATTTTGTAAAGCAAAGTTTACAGATGCTCTTAGCAAAAGAAGCTGTTTCCAAAGAGTGCGTCAACCTTGTACGCACGAAATCGCTTTTATCAAGTGGAAAAACTTGTGTCTTATCCTGCAACCTACGAAAAGAAGCTGACAAAATTACCCGCTGAAAATCTTTCTCAAAGTCTTTGCGCAAATCTATCACTTTGTCTGCGTTATCTGGGGTGTTATGACTTGCCCTCGCTCTAATTGGACTAAGCAACTTGTCCCATTGCAAAAAATTAGTTTGTAGCATTTTCGTAATCTCCCGTTTCGCTCAAGTTAGTAAGTTCAGTTAGCACATACTCGCGCCTGGTTTCGCTATTTAATTGCCGCTTAGCACAGTTAAAGACAAATGAATCCAAATCATGCGCAAAATAGCAATCTTCGAACAGCTTATGAGCAGTATCTATGTACAAATCAGGTTCAGTAATACTGGCAGAGAAGTGCGTCAGAATAAGAATCTTAGCATGAGCAGCCTTAGCTTGCGCACACGCTTCTTGGAGTGTCATATGCCGATTCTTGACAGCTAAATCTTTTTTGCTTTCATCAAGATAGTTAGCCTCCGAAATTAAGACCTGCACACCTTGCAAAAACTCAGGATTACTCGGTAATGGCCTACTATCTGTTACATAGCCTAGACTAAATAACTGAACGGGCGGACTTACCACAGAAGCTGGTGTAAATTTGAAAGCCTGCTTGTTACATGTATAGCTTATCGAATAGCCATTTTGGAGATAGGACCAGAAACTTTCAAATATCCCCTTGGCCTTAGCTTGCTCAGCATGGAAACGCCCAGCTTTGAACCAATCAAACCGGAAAGCAATACAATTCACACTGTGCTTTTGCGGGGCCGACGTGATATAGAGCGACGCTGGCGTGTTTGGGGCATAAGTCAACTTTAAATTCTCATAGCGATGTAATTTCTTTTGCAAACGGCTGTTGTTCAGTAACTTACTTGGATCATCCGCCTGATAAAACAGATTACAATTTGGGAAAATTTGGCTCAAATTAGCTTGCTCAACCTTGCCCTCGGCCAATTTGGCACAAGAGCCCAAAGCTGTAGTTACTGTTGAATTTGCTTCTAAATCTTTGCGATTTAAAAGGCAGTAAAAATTATCAGGATTTAAGAGCTTAGGGTCACTTAGCGAGAGATCAATCTTGTAACCAAATTTGGTCAGGCGTAATGCTAAAGCCTTAGGCTGCTTAGCTTTTAGCGAACTACCTTCTCGCATATTAGCGCCATTTGCTTTATTCTCCAGGTCTAAATTGCTATTAAATTCAAGCACATAAACGCTGAAATCTTGCCGACCAACTAAGCAAACGAACTGATTCAATAATTGGCGGGAACCTTTAGGCGCAAGAATTAAGAGGTCATTTGTCCGCTTCGCCATGCCCATCGTGCATAGTAAGCCTGGCAATCCAAAGACGTGGTCACCGTGGAGGTGGGATAAACAGATAATATCGATATTTGCAAAACCACTGTGCAGCTTCAGCAAACTTTGTTGCGTTCCCTCTCCTACATCGAAGAGAAATTTGCGCCCCTCATAACTGAGCAAGGCAGCACTCAAATTGCGGTTCTTTAAAGGCACTGCACCGCCTGTGCCGGCAAATTCTAGTTTGAACATGATTTCCTTATAAAAAAGCTTTTCCTACAGTTTAACAAATATTTGCCTATTTGCGCTAAAAATAGCTGAATTGTAGCTTAACTTATTTGCTATTAATCTGCAAAATACACTTAACAAAAGCCATTTGCTTGTATTTTTTTTGAATATTTGCCTAAATTCAGGCCGCTAAAAACGACACTATGCTAGTAAAATAAGTTATTTCTTAGAACTTTTGTAATCAGGCTGCAATATATGGCCTTAGGTACTTTGTTATGATGAGACCAATTAATTGTGTGCAAATTGCAATTTCAGGTAGAGAGACGAAGTGGCTAGGAGTATATTTTGGGCAAAATTAAAGCATTTATGGCCTGAGTCTAAGGAGAAACAGGCTGAGGAGCGTGAAGAAAAAGCGCTTGATTTGACTATGTTCAATTTGCCCGAAATTGCCGTGAATCAGGCGAGTGATGAGCTGAATTGTCGTATTGAGGATATGACATTCCAAAAAGCCGAAGCTTTGCCTGAGGCTATCTATGCAGATGTTAAGTCCGAAGATTTGGCCTTACGCGTGCGTAGCATTTATCGGTATTATCAGACAGGCAATACAGTTGTTAAAGCGTTGGATGGCGTCAGCTTTGACGTTAAAGTTGGCGAATTTTGCGCCATTGTTGGCACTTCTGGCTCTGGCAAATCGACTCTCTTGAATCAACTGGCTGGCTTAGAACCAGCCACCGCTGGCTATGTCAAAGTCTTTGGCGAGAATATTTCAGACATGACGGAGAATGAACTAGTTAAATTTCGTTTACACAATATCGGTTTTATTTTCCAGTCATTTAATCTGATCAAAACATTATCAGCTGTTGAGAATGTCAGTCTGCCCTTAGTTTTTAAGGGAATTAGTGTAAAGAAACGTAGACAAGCGGCCAAAGTTGTTTTGACTCAGCTAGGCTTAAAATCGCATCTCAAGCATTTACCGAACCAAATGTCAGGTGGTCAGCAACAGCGCATAGGTATTGCTAGGGCTTTGATAGTGAACCCACGCATTATTTATGCCGATGAACCAACTGGTAACTTAGACTCCAAATCAGCTAAAGAAACGATGCTTTTGATGCAAAAAATTTCTAAGGCTAAGAAACAGACAGTCATTATGGTTACGCATGATGATCATTTGGCCCAATATGCTGATCGCATCTTTCATATCAGAGATGGCAAATTGATTGCAGTGGCTAAGGGCAAAGAGGCTTATCAAGCTGCCGAGTAAAGGAAGGAATTTATATGGCTTATCAACAAAAACATAGTAGTGTGAACAAAGCAAAATTAGCATTGTTTAGTCAGGTGCTCAGTCTGGGCTTAGTTATCAGCTTAGTTGGGCCAATGTGTGGCCATATAACTTATGCAAGTGGCCAAGCCAAGCCTTTATTATCAGCGGGCAATTTACTTACAGGTGCAGACAGAAGTGATAATTCTAAACAAGCCGCTTCCAATAAGCAGCAGGCAGGGGCTGGTTCTGGAGCACAAAGCAATGGCTCGGGCACGCAGAATAATGGCTCAGGTGTACAGCCTGGCTCTGGTGCACAAGTAGGTTCAGACACGCAGAGAACTAAGCCAAATGAAAATGCGGAAGCTCAGCAAAGTAACATGGGCAATGCTTTCATGTTGAAAGCAGAAAGCGTCAAAGCAGCTTTCTATGGCTCAGGCTTTAACTTGGATTTGAGCTTTGTCGAACGAGATCCGCATACAGGTTTAGCTGCTAGTTTCAGTAGCGCTAACAAGAAAGTACAATCAGTTTATTTGAAACATAATAATTCCGCTGATTTCCCTTTCGTTTTGACCATGCAAGAGTATCCCGGCATAGTCAGTGGGAATGGCGTAGATTGGCAAGTTAGCTTTAGTGGCCTTTTGGTGCGTAAAGACGTTAAGAGCCAAGTCTATACCGTTGACTTTGTGGTTAATTACACAGAGGGAGCTAGTGACAAACTCAAAAGCGAAGTTTTGACAGCCTATGTTGACATGCAAGGTGCGCCAACGCCCAAAGATGCCCAAGTTTTATTCAAAGCCGTCAATGCCAATGTGCCAAAAGGTGCGCCTGGTCAGTGGGTGCCAATTAAGCTCAATTTGGCTAACTTCGGCTTGGACCGTGTGACGATTTTGAATGTGACATTGCAAATGCAAGGTAGCCCTTTAGTTTTCCGCCAAGTAGATCAGACAGCGATTGTTGAACAGCCGCTTTTGCCATTGACTGGTCGTTACTACAATGAGCCTGATTTCAATAACGGTACGCAGATTGAGGTAGATTACGGAACCTTTGAAATTAGCAAGTCAGCAGCCAGTGGCACGCAGCCGATAGCCTTTGAAATTACCTATCTCGATGCGATGCAAACACTGAAAAAAGAAACGGTAAACACCTATATTGAAGTCTTAGGTGGTGCAGGTGGCCAAAAAATGATGCCGCGTATCTTGGTTGAGGGCTTTGAAACAGAACCGAAAAAGATCATGGGTGGTGAGCCGTTCACTTTGACTTTGAAATTGCGCAATACCTCTGAAATGACGGCAGTCAGCAACATGCGCTTGAATATCAGCAGTCAGGGTACTGAAAAGGTCGAAACAGCTTTTTTGCCTCAATCAGGCGCAACAGCTTATTTCATTAAAAACATTCCAGCTGGCAAAATGATTGAATATAAGCTGAAATTAGTTTCGGCAGCTTCTTTGAATCAAAAGGCCTATCCTTTGAATTTGGGCTTAGAGTATCAGGACGATGCGTCTAATTCTTACAATACGCAGGAACAAGTTTCGCTGTATGTGCATCAAAAAGTTAGAGTTGATTTCAGCAAATTTGAATTGCAACCAGAAACAGCGCAAGTCGGTGGTGAATTGAATGCCTATTGCCAGCTTATTAACAAGGGCCGAGTTTCCCTTTACAATGCCGAAATTTGCGCCCCGGACGATGCGCCTTATGAGATGGAACCAGTTTATTTGGGCAATGTTGAAGCTGGTGCCAACAAATCGATTGATGCAACGCTTAAAGCCAAGCAGCCATTTAGTGGCAAGAGCAAATTCGTCTTACATTACGAGGATGAAAACGGTAATGCATCGACATTAGAACATGAATTTGACTTAAATATCGAGGACGAAGCGCCTATGCCTGAAGGCTCTATGCCAGAGGGTATAGGTGATATGGACAACATGGATGGTATGGGTGGCATGGGCCAGCAAAAAAAAGGCCTTTCACCTTGGCTAATTGCCATCATTGTTATTCTGGTACTTATTTTGCTTGGTGTAGCTTTCTTTTTATATCGCCATTTCAAGGCCAAGAAAAAAGCTAAACGCGCAAAAGTTATCGGCGAGGATTATTAATAGTAGGTATGAAAGTTAGTGACTTAATCAAGCTGAGCTCACGCAACCTTTGGCGGCGCAAACTGAGGACTTTTTTGACCGTCCTAGGCGTCACGATTGGTACGACCTCCATCGTGGTGATGGTATCGATTGCCATCGGCCAAAGTGCGTATTTCTACGAGATGATGAACCAGAACAATGAATTGACGACAATTGAAGTCTTTGCTAACGAATCTGGCGGCAACGGGCGCTATATGGTTGAAGATGGTTCGAATAGTTCTAATAGTGCGATGGGCCAGGTTGAGAAAAAACAGTATCTAACTGATGAATCTCTGCAGGAATTAGCCAGCTTGACTGGCGTTAAGCTGGTGTATCCAATTCTTAACAAACGAGTGATGTTCAAAACAGGCCCTTATGAAAATTCCTATCAACAGGTGGCAGCATTGCCCGAAGCAGGTTTAGCTGACTTGAAATTGAAAGTTATGGACAAACAGGGCGAAGTAAAAGATTTGGACGTAAAGAATTTTTCCAAAAACGGAATAGAGTTTGTCGTCGGAAGTGAGTTTAAGACGAATTTTTATAAAGCAAATGCCCGCCACCAAGATTACAAGAATCCGCCCGAAATTGACCCTTTTAGTGACAATTTGGCTTATTATTTAGACCCGGAAGCTATGCAAAGCAAACCAATGAGCGATGAAGGTGGAAGCTCAGAACAAGTTGTCACAGTTAAACCAATTCGGCGAGTGGCACATGTGTTTGGCGAAATTCAGAAAAAGAGCAAGTTTGATTATCAGACAGCCTGGCAAGTTTACACTCGCTTAGAGCCGTTTGTGGAACAGCTTAAGAAAGATTTCCGTGGTCGTGGCTTTGAGGGGCAGAAAAGGACGAAAAGCGGGCGCTGGCGTGGCGATATTAGCTATTCAAAAATTATCGTGCGCACAGCTACTTTGACTGATTCACAAACTTTAATGGACGTAATCAAAGGTATGGGCTATGAGGCTAATTCAGCAGCATCTTTCATCAACGAGATGCAAAAACAGCAGCGCCGTTCGCAAGTTATGTTCGGCAGCATCGGCGGAATTGCCTTGCTGGTAGCCGCTATTGGCATTGCAAATACCATGATGATGGCTATCTATGAACGTACGAAAGAAATTGGCGTGTTCAAAGTCTTAGGCTGCCCAATTCGTCAAATTCGCAATATGTTCTTGATTGAAGCCGGAGCCATTGGCTTTATCGGTGGCGCAATTGGCTTACTGTTAAGCACGATATTGTCGTATGCCATTAACCACTTACCAATTTTGGGTATGCTCTTAGGCAATATGGGTCCGATGGATGGTGAAGTGGCGGCCAAAGTCTCAGTTATACCGCTTTGGTTGTACGCCTTTGCTTTATTGTTTGCAACGGGCATCGGCATGATAGCTGGCTTATTCCCAGCTTTAAGAGCAATGCGTCTGTCAGCTTTGGAGGCATTGCGCACAGAATAAGGGCTAAGGCCCTAGCACGACTTAATAATTAGCTAGCTGCAATTTAGCTAACCGTAATTTAGCTAGCTGCAATTTAGCTAGTCGCAATTTTGCAAAGTTAGTGATAGGAGCTCTGAGACGAATTTACGAATTTTTGTTCTTTTTCTCAAAAAACGAACTAAAGACAAAATGCTAGAATATATGTAAATAACCAAAACGAGGACTTATCATGCGCTTCTTACACTTAGCTGATTTACATATAGGCTCTAAGCTACAAACAGGTGATGCTGAATTATGCGCCCAAGCTAAGGAGAAAATGTGGCTCTATTTAGAGCAGCTTTTTAGTAACTTAGATAGTGAGCAGATTGACTTATGCCTATTAGCTGGCGATGTCTTTGAACCAAGTACGCTGAGTGCAAGCGAACTTGAGCGCTTTATTGCGTGCCTTAAGTTGCCGAAACGTTGCTATATTTTAGCCGTGGCTGGCAATCATGATCCACTTACAGCTAGTTTCCCATGGCAGACGGTGCTTAAACAGAAATTAACGAATTTCCACCTTTTTAATAAGGCTGTCGAGAGCATTTATTTCGCCAATTTACAGACAGTTGTTTCTGGCTTTAGCTTCGCCTCGCTTTATCAAGATGAGGGCGTTTTGCCGGAAATTAAGCATAGTACAAGTTTTTATTGTGTGCGAAACGGTGATTCATTAGCTGAGATGGCGCCGTGGCAGCCAAGTGAAACGGAATTAAGTAATTTGAGTGCTAACTGTTTTAAGCTGAGTTTGGTGCATGCTTCACCTGTACACCCAGCTTTCTCAGTGCGTGAGGATGATTATCACTACAATCCCTTGCGTGTTGAGCAAATTGAAGCTGCGAATGTAGATTATCTTGCGTTGGGGCATTTCCACAAGCCAATTGTCAGCCGCTATACGCCTGATGATTACACTACTTTAGATAGAGAAATGGCTTTAATGCGTGAAGAGAAGCAGGTGTTTGGCTATAAGATGTATGAGCTGAATTATGACTTTACAGATAAGGGCGATTTGGAACTGAGTAAATCTAGCCATGCAAATAGTGATAGGCAGCTTGATATTCCAACGCTAAACGGAACCTTAATGATGTGGCCAGGCAACTTAATTGGCCGTAACTTCGGCGAAAGTGGATATCGAGGCTGCTTCGTAGGCAATTTAGGAGTTGAAAAAATGGCCCAGTCAAAGGGCCAGACAGCGGCTCAAACAGACGCCCAGACAGAGACTTCAAGAGCAGCACAAGCGCCAGGAGCGGAGATAGAAGAAGCTCAAATACTAGCGCAAATAAAAGTTCCAGTAACAGCCCAAGCAGAAGCAGAAATGTCAGCTAAAATGCAAGCTCAAGAGGCCACCATAGTAGTTGAGCAAGGAGAAGCACAGGATTTGGCCCAAACTTCAACTCAAACTAAAAGCCTAGAGCTAGCTGCCAACCTAGAGGCAGCTTCAAAAGGCCACTTGCAATTAGCCTGGTATAGTAACGGACTAAGGCAGTTCTGGCAGCTTGAGTATGACTTAGCCAATTTACGCAAACAAATTTCAGGTGCGACAGTGACTACGGATAAGCTCGCTAAGCTCATTTTAGGAAATTTGCAGACGTTTAAGGATTACAAACAGAATTTGTATCGTCTTACTTTGCAGGGCGAATTAGGCATAGAGGAAAGCCTAGATATCCAGACTTTGGCGGCCAAATTGCAATTAGCTTGTCCACAATTAGAACTGAAAGCGCAAATTACTAAAGCCATTGATTGGGACGAACTAGCAAAAACTGATAGCTTAGCGGCACTTCTATTAGATGTAGCCAAACACGAACCGAAATTTTCAGCTTCTAGCGTAGAAGACCAGCAAGCTAGCTTGAAATTAGCATGGCAAGCGTTGCAGACAGACTAGGAGGAAGCGTAGATGTATTTACAAAGTATCGACATTAAATCCTTTGGTCAGCTGCAAAACTTCAAATTAGCCTTTGTTGAGCTAACGACTGTAAAGTCAGAACCTGCTGCAAATCAAGAGCCAACAGCGGCAAATCAAGCTCTAACGACTGCAAATCAGGGACCAGCTATGCAGATGACTCAAGCTAAAACGCCGAATCAACCAGCTGAGTCAGCCACCAATCAAGAGCCGACAAAGACCTTGCTTATTTGGCCTAACGAATCGGGTAAATCGACAATTGTTGCCTGTATCCGAGCCCTTTTCTATGGCTTAGGCAATAACAGCAGCAAAAATTTGGCAAGAAGACAGCAATATCTCAACTTTAATAAGCAGCCAAGTGAAGCTAGCTTGAAATTCAGCCATGCAGGCTGCCAGTACGAACTTGGCCGCTATTTTGGCAAAACTAATCGGAGCGACAAAATTACTTTGCTCAACCTAACAAGTGGCGAACAAGTCGATATAGGCGAAACTGAGCCAGGCTATTTTTTGTTTGCGCTGACAGAGGAGCAGTTTATTAATTCCTTGCTAGTTGAACAGATGAGCTTAACTTTGCCAAGCACAAGCTCGGCGCCTGATATTGTCGAGGCTTTGACCAATTTGGGCCTAACGGGTAACAGCTCAGTAAATGTGCAAAAAGCCCAGCTAAACATTGAAGAACAGCTGAAAACATTGCGCTTTAAGCGAGGCCAAGGCGGCCTGATTTTTGCTTGTGAACAGAAAATTGCTAGCTTGAATGAGCAAATTAGATCTCTAACTGAACAATGCCAAGCCTATAACAAAGATCAGCTCCAACTTAACGCTTTGAGTGCTAATTTAGCTAAGAGTGAGCAAACGTTACAGCTTTTAACCCAAAATAAGCAAGCGCTTGAGCAAGAACAGCGAAACTTAGCTAGTTTAGAACGTGAACAGGCTGATTTGCTAGATCAACAGTACCAGGCTAAAGCTGCCAATGAAGCTGAATACAAGGCCCAAATGGCTAAGTCTTTTAATTTGGCAAGCAAAGTGTCACGCTTGGAGAATGAACTGAATTTAATTAAACAGACATTAGAAACGTTGAATGTCCAACGCAAAAAGACAAGTCAACGGCAATTAGCGAACAAAACGAAATTACAAAATTGGCAGCAACATCTAGTTGAACAAGACCAATTAATTCAGACAGAAGCAGAACGCTTGCAAGCAGGTGAAGGGGCTATTAAGGAGTGCGTAGCAGCACTTACAGAAAATAGCGAGAAATTGACTCATTTGCAGCAAACGCAGAGTGAATTACAGAGCAAAAAAGAAAAGCTGACAATTCAGATATTACAAGCTGTCAATAAACAAAATCAGGCGAAAAAATTAGCCTGGGCAGCTTTGCTGAGCTTGATTTGCACGCTTATAAGCGGTGCGATTTATCTCTCCAGTCAGCTAAGTTGTTTCGTGCCTATCAGCTTATTGGTGCTGACTTTAGGCTTGGCTGTTGGCTTTAGCTTGGTCAAACGAAAAGTGCCTGCTTTTTTGCAGAGTAAAAAAGAGCTTGAACAAATTGGCCTGAGCTTGGCAGACATTGAACGGCAACTTTTAACCTGCAAACAGGCTGAGATAGATTACACGGCGCAAAAATTAGAGCTAATTAGTCAAAACAAGCACAATTACCTAGACAATTTGCTCTTAGCAAAAGAAGCTAGCCAGCGTGATGTTGCTGATTTGCAAACTGAATTAGCACAAGCTGAACAAGAAATTAACGAGCAAAACAACGAACGGCAAGCTAAGCAGCTTTTGCAGAGCCATGTGGAAGCAGAGCTTAAACAGGCGCAATTAAAGGCGAATGAGCAGAAACAATTAGTTGAGGATAATGAGAAATTCATTAAGCAATCGCAAGTAGCTTTAGAGCAAAAAAGTACCAAATTGCAGAGCGAATTAGACAATAATGTCAGAGAAGTATGTGATAGGCATAGCTGGCCAGAGCTAAGTTATGCAGAACTTCTTAACAAACTGACAAATGTCCAAGTTGCCTTAAATGAAGAACTGGAAAAATTGCACGCTAGCTTGAATCAACAACATGCTGAGTTGAGCGCAGCGATGCTAAAAGTAAAAGAGCAGGCAAATTTAGCTAATAATTTGCAATTAGCAAAAAGTGAACTGAAAACTACCAACCAAGCTTTAGCTAGTTACAAGCAGCAAGAGGAGCAGTTGGAGCTGGCTAACAAATTGTTGACGAGTTTGTTTACGCAATTACAAAATGATTTCAGCCCTAAATTACGGGAACGTTGCAGCTATTATTTGCAGCAATTAAGCTTAGGCCACTACACAGAATTGACAGTTGACAAAAAGCTGCATTTGCAATTACGATACAAAGAAGATCAGGCTTGGCATGTGGCTGAATATTTATCAGGGGCTGCTTATGAGCAAGTATATTTAGCTTTACGTTTAGCCTTGTGCGATCTTTTAGTTGGTGAACAGAAATTACCACTTTTATTAGACGATTGTTTGGTGCAATTTGATCGTGAACATCAGATGGTAGCCTTGCAGACTTTATCTAATTTTGCGGAAGCTAAACATAGTCAGATTTTACTTTTTACATGTCACTCTTATATGACAGAAGTGTTAGCAGCTAGCGGAGTTAAAAGCTGGCAGATTATGCAGACACAAGAGAAAGGAACAGCGATATAGTGAGTTTTTGGAAGCGTGAACAGAAGAGCTTAGACCTTTTAACCGGCCCGATTATGAGTACATTGATCCGCCTCGCCTTGCCAATCATGACGACAGGTTTTATGTACATGGCATATAGCCTAACGGACGTTTTCTGGTTAGCTAAGGTCGAAAGTGGCTTAGTTGCAGCAGGTACATGTGGTATTTTGCTCTGGCTCTGTGAGGGCTTTAGTGCTCTAGCTAAAATTGGTGCCTCAGTTAATACAGCTGCCCATTTGGGCCGTAAAAATATCGCCAAAGCACGCGAAAATGTCGTCATTTCTCTAAAAAGTACCGTTTCGATTGCCTTGCTTATTTGCCTTGTCTTCTGTCTGTTCAATCGGCAGATTATCGGTTTTTTCCATTTCCAAAATCCATTGACAATTCATTTGGCTAGGACATACCTTGTCATCGTCAGCTTCGGTATCCCTTTTACTTTCCTATCAGCTTCTTCGAGTGCGGCAAGTATGGCTAACGGCAATAGCAAAATGCCGTTTTTGGTTAGCTGTGTGGGTTTGGTGCTGAATATTATTTTTGACCCGATTTTTATTTTCGTTTTCAATTGGGGAGTAGCTGGTGCTGCTTGGGCAACGATTATGGCGCAAATGGTTGGGGCACTGTTGATGTTCTATTTCCTACTTCAACAAGAGAATTTCAAGCACTTGAATTTCTTAGAAAAATTTAATTGGCATACTTGGTGTGAGAATATTCGCTTAGGTACACCAGTAGCTTTGCAAACAGTTTTAGTAAGTATGGTGGCGATGGCTATCACTAGAATTGTGAATAATTTTTCTGAATCAGCTATCGCAGCGCAGCGCTTAGGTGTGCAGATTGAGTCATTATCTTGGTTGACAGCTGACAGCTTCGGCGGTGCTGTAACAGCGATGGTTGCTCAGAATTACGCAGCTGAGCATATGAAACGCACATATAGTGTCATCAAGCGGGCATTAACGTTCATCGTCATTTTCGCTTGTTTCACTACCTGCTTGCTGTATTTCTATCCTGATTTATTGCTAAAGATATTTACCAACGACAAGGATGTAATTAAACATGGCATTAATTACCTCCAAATCATTGCTTATTCGCAGGTCTTTATGTGTACCGAAATTGTTATCTGTGCCGTCTTTAATGGCTTTGGTCGCACGACTATTCCAGCTATCGTGGGCGTTGTTTGCACAGCTGCGCGTATCCCATTAGCCTTGTATCTGTCTTCAATTTATGGAATACGCGGTATTTGGTGGGCGCTCAGCATCTGCTCAATTATCTTGTGCTTAGTCTTGTGCTGCTTCATGGTAGCGGCAATTGGTAAGCTAAAAAGCGATTACAGTTTGCAATGATAAGGTGCTTAGCGCTAGACTTATGCGGTATGACTAAAAAGTAAAGTGAGAATTTTATGAAAAAAAGTGGTAATTTGTTGTATGCACAATCTGGCGGTCCGACAGCTGTGATCAATAGTAGTGTTCAAGGCGCCTTAGAAACAGCCTGTAAATGTCCGCAAATTGAGCATATCTATGCAGCCTACCATGGCGTCGAGGGCATCTTAGCAAAGACTCTGTTTGAGCTAGGCTTGGAGAATAAACAAGAGACAGCTAAGCTAAAATCAACCCCAGGTGCAGCCTTAGGTAGCTGCCGTTACAAATTACACGCTGATACGGATGCTGATTTTGCGAAAGTGTTAGCCGTTTTTCAAAAATATAATATTCGTTATTTTCTTTACAATGGTGGCAATGACTCCATGGACACTTGTTCGAGGTTGGCCGCTTTTTTTAAGCAGGTTGATTATGAGTGCTATGTAATTGGCGTACCTAAAACCATCGACAATGACTTAGTTGAGACAGACCATTGCCCAGGTTATGCAAGTTCGGCTAGATTCATTAGTACCATGATTTCAGAAGTAGCTTGCGATGCTAACAGCTATACAAGTGAACAGATAATTGTCTTTGAAATTATGGGTAGAAATGCTGGCTGGTTGGCTGCAAGTAGCAGCTTGGCTCGTTTAACAGGCTTTGGACCAGATTTGATCTATTTGCCAGAAGTTGTGTTTGACATAGAGAAATTTATCGAAGAAGTGCAGGCTTTACGCAAGCAAAAACGCTTAATTATAATTGCGGTGGCCGAGAGCTTGCATTTAGCAGATGGCAGATTTATCACTGACTTGTCGGGCGAAGATGAAGAAGATGATGTGTTTGGCCACAAGCAGCAGGGTGGCGCTGGTCATATCTTGGCTGAGATTTTGAAGAAGCGCTTAAATACCAAGGTGCGAGGCATTGAGTTTTCACTTTTGCAGCGGGCAGCTAATCATTTGGCCTCTGAAGTTGATTTGTGTGAGGCATATCAAGTAGGCAGAGAAGCTGTATTACAGGCGGTAAATGGCGTGAGTGGCAAGATGGTGACAATCAAGCGAAAAGAAGCCGACACTTACGAAACGACATATGGTTTAGTGGATTTAGATGAGGTAGCCAATGCCGAAAAATTGGTGCCAAGAGAGTGGATCAATGCGGCTGGTAACGATGTGACGGCAGATTTTATTAATTATTGTTTACCATTAATCAGCAATATCGATCATGCCAAAGCACCATTAGAATTGAAACTAACTTCAAATGGTTTGCCTGACTTTGCTAAGTTAGAGCGAAACTTGTTATAGAAGCTTAAGTTGTAGAGAGTTTAACTTGTAGAAAATTTGTTTATAAGAAAGAGCCTAGATTGTTTGTAAGTTCAGCCTTGAGCTTGTAAGATGAATTTAGCAATACTTATATTACGATATGCGATGTATAGGGGGAGCGCTATATGCATAAAATGTGGTTCATCTGTTGCCTATTTGGCCTACAAGTTTTCAATCTGGTAGCGTGTTTTTACACGCGTCATAAGCTTGGCTGGCAATATAACTTTTATTCTGAACTAGCAGCGCTTAGAAAAAGTAAATATGTTTATGTGTGGTTCTTCCTACTGAGCGTAAATATCGGGCTTGTGCTATTGGTTGTGCTAGGACTAATTCACTTTGGCTGGCTTTTAAGCTTCATAATTATTATGCAAACGATAGATGTTTTGCTGTTTGTGCGTAAACGCATTTGGCGTCAATAGGGTCTAGGTTTAGTTTTAGAGGCTTAATTTAGCTTAGGAGCAATTTAAGCTTAGGGTAAAGTCAGATTTAAGGAGCAAAATGAGCCTTAGGGATGAATTTTAGATTCTCGGGAGAGAATAAATGCGGATTTCCGCAAAAATTCCTTGCAGATGTTAGGCTTACAATAATTGTTTCGTGATGTGCTTGCTACAAGCTTGGTAAGCGCCTTTTGCTGTATGGAGGGGATCTATGCTTCTAGCATAAACCCTGTACGTTAGACAGTAGGTAGACTGCTATTTAGAACGTAGCTTGGAACTAATTTTAAGTAACCCAAATGATACATTTTGTATACTTGCGAAATTCTACCAAACGACTAAAATTAATTAAATTAACACCCCAAATGTAAAGTTAAATTAATAGTGCTAAAGGAGATTGTGCCAAGATGTTAAGCGTTAGAGCATGGCTGCGCCAACTAAGTGCCAGTACAGCCGACCGTCGTGGTTTAATTCAACATGGTAGTATCGTTAAGGCCTTACTTTTTCTATCCTCGCCAACGATATTAATGACGATTGTGTCATCAATGATTACTTTGTCAGATGGCCTATTTTTGAACAATACCGCATCTAATGCCGTTGCAGGTGCAATTGGTTTTGCAGCATCTATCATTAACACCGTCAATTCTTTATCTTTAGGTTTGGGCATTGCTGCGAGAAGTATGATTGGCCAGTTATATGGTCAGGGCGCTATTAGCAAGGTTAAGCACGTTCAGTCACAAGTTATGGTGTATTCATTCTTGCTCGGCGTGGCTTTAGCACCGTTTTTGGTTTTGATTGCTTTTATTTTGAGTAAACATGTTAATCCAGAAGTTGCAGGGCCGCTTTTTAATTACTTGAGTTTGTATGCTTTCGTTATCCCGTTTTTGTTTATGGCCGCTATTTTTAATGCCCTTAAAGATAGTGTCGGCAGACCAGAAGCAACTTTCACCAGAATGATTTTTCTGTTTATCTTGAAATTGATCTTTAACAGCATTTTCCTTTCATATTTACGTTGGAATGAATTTGGTGCTGTTTTGAGCTCGTTCTGTTCCTATTTTATCCTCGGCATTTGGATGTTCTATGATCTGTATATTGTTGTGAGTGAGGATCAGTTGGACATTCATGACATTAAGCCAGATAAAATTGTGCTTGGCTCATTGTTCAAAATCGGCGTGCCGTCAATGCTGAACCAAGCTTTGGTTTATTTCGGCCTCTTCCTAATTTCGATGGATGTCGAGAGCTTCGGCCCTGTGACTTTGAATGCACAAGCAATTGCCTCCAACGTCAACTCTCTTTGCTTTAACTTGCCAGCTTCCATTGCGACAACTGTTACAACGATGGTAGCTATCAACATTGGTATTGAGCAGGAGAAACGGGCTAAGCAAATTTGCATCAAAGCTTGTCTGATCAGCTTGGTAACTTCAGTCATTATCTGCTTGATTTTCATTCCAAATAGTACCTTCTTCATCCGTTTCTTCAGAGATGATCCAGAAATTCTGGAAGTAGCTGGGCGGGCGTTGGATATTTATACTTGGTCGATAATCCCGTTTGGTATTTTCTGCGTGGTACAGGCGGTGTTCGTGGCTCTCGGCCGCACAAAAGTGCCACTATTTGCCGGCGTCTTACGTATCTGGTTAATTCGCTATATTTTCATTCGCATTTTCATCAAAAAGATGGGTGTCGATGCCGTGTTCTACGGCAATCTCGTGTCCAATTATTTGGCAGCGATCATTATCGTAATAATGCTCCTGTTCACGCCTTGGCATTCAATCATCAGCGACGATTTGGAAAGAATCAAGGGCGAGGGGTAAGGCGAGTGTGATATGATTTGCACAATTAAGAGAAGGGTAATGGTATATTTATGGTCTTAGAAAACGCTAATTTGAGTCGGGAGTTTAGCTATGATGGAGTTAAATTCTACACAGCTTGTATTCACAATAAATTAAGTAATATAAGTTTGCAGAATTGTGGCAATGATGAGTTTTTGCTTCAATTTATTGATGGCAGCAAATTAGCAAGTTCTAATATGCAGGCTGTAATTAAGCAAAATACAGACGCTGAAATAGTAGTTGCTTTTCATAGTACCTTAGCCGATTTGGAAGTTACATATAGTGTGGGGAAACAGCTTTTAAGAAAGCAAGCAAAAATTGTCAGAGCCGATCAAGCTATTAATTACATCGATGTTGAATGCTTAAATTTATCTGATTTGGATGAAGTGTATACAGTACCGAAACAGGCTGATATTAAAGAAATGGCCAATTTTTCAGGCTATTACGTAGAATTAGGCCAACCTGTTTATATTAAATCATTTTTTAGTGGCATGGAGTTTCCTTTAGGCGAAAATAGAGTTTGCCAACAGCGCTTCTTTTCCCGTTATTATGTCGGTCAAAAGGTTAAGCTTGATGAACCTAAAGTTATTTGGCCAACTATATTAGGTGCAGCTTGTGGGACAGATAAAGAAGTCGTGCAAACAGCTTTCTATGACTATATAGCTAGCATTGCCCAAGCAATATATTTGCGTAAACAATATAACTCATGGTACGATCATATGACAGATATTAACGAGGAAAATATCTTGCAGAGCTTTGCAGCTATTCATAAGGGATTTAATGACTACGGTGTACAGTTAGATGCTTATGTAGTCGATGATGGCTGGCCCAAATATGACAGCTTCTGGGAGTTTAATGCTAAATTCTCTAACGGATTTACCAACATAAAAGCTGAATTAGATGAAATGAATGCTGCTTTGGGTTTATGGATAGGCCCACGTGGCGGCTATGGCGGTACCGAAATTACGATGAGTAATTGGCTGGAAACACATGCTGAATTAGGCTTAGGCAGCAAAAATAAGAAGTCCAATGATGTTAATGTGGGCGATTTTCGCTATTTAATGGCGCTTAAAGAGCGAATGCTGAAGTTACAGGCTGACTATGGAATTAGTTATTGGAAAATTGACGGCTGGTTACTGAAGCCAGACACCAATGAACCAAGTGATCCACATGGCATGTGGTTAATGACACCTGTATATGAGTTTTTACTTAAGATGCTGACAGAGCTTAGACAGGCAAGCGGTAGAGCTGACTATTGGATTAATTTGACCTCATATGTGAATCCTAGCCCGTGGTTCCTGAAGTGGGTAAATAGCCTTTGGCTGCAAACATCTCAGGACGTTGGTTTTAGCACAAATGCGGGTGATGATTTGAATAGCATGCTGACATATCGTGACAGCAAATACTATGAATTCTTTGTTGAAAGAGGCTTGCAATTACCGCTTTGGGCTATTTATAACCATGAACCTATTTATGGAAAGAAGCTTATGCCGACTTTCTTAGGTCATCCATTCTTTGCGGAAACTGAAGATTTTGAACATTATTTAATGTTTATTGCAACACGTGGTCAAGCTTTGTTTGAATTCTATTATTCACATACGATGTTTGATGACTTGCGTTGGCAAGCTAATGCAAGAGCTGTTAAGTGGATAGAAGCAAATTGGCACGTGCTTAGACATAGTCAATTGTTGGGCAGAGAAGCACGTAATAAGGCTGTGTATGGCTATTACTGTAAGGAACCAAAGAGCAACGAAATTATTGTTTCTTTGCGAAATCCAACTGATAGCAAGCAAAAAATTCAATTAACTAATTTGCATTTAGCAGCTAATGATCTGATTATCGGGCAAGAAAAAGTTACACATTTGGCTGATGGTTGGGTAGAACTAGCTCCATATACGATAGCTATTTGGCAAAAATAAAAGGAGATTGACTTTGGCTTCAACTATTCGTGATGTGGCAGCTCGCGCTGGGCTTTCAGTAGGTACTGTTTCGAAATATATTAATGGCAAAACAGTCAAAAATAATACTCGTTTGGCTATTGAAGCAGCTGTTAAAGATTTAAATTTTCGCCCGAACAGTATTGCTAAGGGTTTACGTAATGCTAAATCATTTTCAGTTGCAGTTTTGTTACCGATGCTGAGTTCCATGTTTTGTACCTCCATGATTTCATCTATTGAGGCTACGTTGCTACCCCTTGGCTATAGCGTTATCGTTTGTGAATGCCATAACGATGCAGAGGTGGAATTGCGTAAAACTCAGTTTCTGATCGATCGTTTAGTGGACGGCATAATTTTAATACCCTATGGGGTAGATGGTAGGCAGATTGAGATTATTCAGAAAAACAATATACCTTTAGTGCTTTTAGACCAAGTTATCAAGGACTGGCCTACTGATTGCGTTGTTTTGGATAACGAAAAAGCTGGTTATGAATCAACCAGATATTTGATTGAACAAGGTCATAAAAATATAGCCATTATTACAGGTGATTTTAGCCACTATACAACCGTTGGACGTTTAGCTGGTTATAAACGAGCTATGCAAGAAAGTGGGATAAGCAATCAAACAGCGTACATTCAATGTGGTGATTACAGTGTCGATGGTGGCTACAATGCTATGTTGCGTTTATGGGCTTTGCCCACCCGACCATCAGCTGTGTTTATCAGTAACCATGATATGACGATCGGAGCTTATCTAGCCATTAACTATTTGAAGTTAAAAATACCTGACGATATTTCTGTAATTGGCTTTGACAATTCACCACTTGCAAATGTGGTAAATCCACCACTTTCGTTTGCTGAACAACCGACTAATCAGATGGGCATCGAAGCTGGCAAACTTTTGTATAGACGTATTTGTGGAGATTATTCAGATTATCCCCGAATTATTTATCATAAGCCAAGCATGCATTACACAGAAAGCATTCGCAAACTTTAATTTTTTACGAAATAAGAAATTCATAAAAAAATTGCAAAAATAAAAATGAAACGGTTCACTTTTGCTTGCTTTGTGCTATACTGTACAAAACAGCTGCTATATAAATGCGTTTTGTTGTCAGACTGCTGAATAAACATGTTTGTATACAGTTGGAAAAGACTATAAATATCGACATGGAGGTCTGTCATGAAAAAGTCTTTAAGAATTGTAGCAGGAAGCTTAGTATTAGCTTTAGGGTTAACTGCTTGTCAAGTTAAGAAAACTGAACCGAGCGGAAAGGCAGCAAACGAAAAAACTGTACAAGAGACAGCTAATGCTTCTTCCGAAAAAGAGGTTTTGGAATTTTATCACGGTTATCATCATGCTGAAAAAGAATGGCCAGTTGCGAAAGTCATGCGTGACTTGTATGAGAAATTTGCTGAACAACATAAAGGCGAAAATGTTGAATTCAAGCCAATTCCTGTTAGTGGCGATCTAAAAGATATAATGAAAAATAAAGTTGCCAGCGGCGAATTCCCTGATGTAATAGACTTAGCAGGTAATGCTGTATCATTGGCAGCTATTAATCAAGGCTTAGTCGTAGATTTAAAACCATTCATTGATGAGAATAAATTAGAGAAAAATGCTGGTATCAACTATGAGCAGAATTTGAAAGATGGCAAAATTTACACTGTCCATGAACAGCTGTTCACCATGGGCTTGTGGTATAACAAGGATATTTTCGCTAAAGCTAACGCCAAAACACCTGATCAGTGGGCAACTTGGGAAGATTTCACAGCAGCTATGGCAACTGTGAGAAAAGTGAATGGTATTTATGCCTTTGGTGCTGGTGAACCATCTATTCGCTTGTTTAACACGTTGTTAGGTGTTACAGAAGAGGGCAGAAAATTATTGGCTGAACCTTTGACCAAGGAAGGCATTGAGTCCAAGGCTTTTGCTGATACGTTGAAAGCTGTTATGACTGAAATGCAAGCTAACGGTTCAAAGAATGCTGGTGGTGACGCTAACGCCTATTCAAAAGATTTTGAAGAAGGCAAGTCTGCCGTATTCTTCAACGGCGTTTGGGCTGCTGGTGGCATGTCTAAAAACCCAAGCTTGCAACCTGGTATCTATCCTTGCGGTGTAGCAATTAGCTCTTCAGGCGGTGGTATCACAATTTCCAACAAGATGTCTGATGCCAAAAAGAAACTAGCACTTGAATTCTTGCGCTATATGATAAGTGATGAAGTTCAAAAAGTTATCTTTGAAAAAGTAGGTGCTAACCCATCCAACCAGAATATCAACGTTAAGGAATTGGCAGAGAAGAGTTCTGATGCTACAACTAAAATTTTAGGCCAGGCAATTGCACAGGTTAAGGAAGCAAAAATTGTTGTGCCAACTGTTAGTGATGTATGGGGCGGTGATGTGCATTCAGCTATTATCAATGCTTTAACTGAAAGTGCAGCAGAGAATGTTAATATCGAGCAAAAGGTAGCCGATACACAAAACGTATTGAAGTCAATAATTGCTTAATTGACAATCGTTTCGATGAGGCTCAACTTTTGGTTGGGCCTCACTTTTTGCAAACAGTAAAAAGGAGCTTGTTCATGTTCAAAAAAGTTCAGAATAGAAAAAATCAAAAAAGTCGATTTATATTTTTCTTTTTGTTGCCAACCTTAGTTTGCTTTTTTCTATTCTATTTTTATACTGTTGTTACGATTTTTGTGACCTCGTTTATGAAATGGGATTATAGCAATCTTAATAATCCTCAATTCTTGGGCTGGTCAAAATTGTTTGAAAATTATCGCTATATATTTTTAGAATATCCTTTTTTCAAAGAGGCGCTGCTTAATTCCTTGCGTTGGGCGCTTATAGGTGTAGTAGTGCAAGTGCCGTTAGCTTTGAGTGTAGCGATTGCGCTGTCTAGGAAATTGCCAGGTTGGAAAATCACGCGAAATTTATATATTGTGCCTAGTGTTATCTCTAGCGCAGCCATGGGCCTGATCTTTTTGCAAATTTATAATCCTAATTATGGCGTAGTAAATCAATTGATACATGTGTTTTATCCTAGCTTTAAAGGCTCGGTTTTACTGACACCAGGCATGAATATATTTTTTATGACTTGCGCTTACATCTTTTTTGCAGGTGTATCTACTATCATGATTTTGGGCCAAATATTCGCTATACCAGATGAAATACAGGAAGCAGCTTTGCTTGATAATGCCACAGGTTGGCGTAAAGATTGGTATATCACCTTGCCAATGATCAAAGATACAATTAAGACTGTGGCAATTTTAGCAGCAAGTTCTGGCTTTTTGCTCTACAACGAAGTCTTTTTCCTAACTAATGGTGCTGCAGGGACAAAAAGTATCAGCTTTATCATTCGCGAGTTAGCTGTATCAAGTTCACGAACACAATATGCTAGAGCTAATACAATTGGTGTCATTCAGATTTTAGGGGGCATGTTAATTATTATCCTGATTAATTGGCTATTTAGAGAAAGAATGAGCATAACAAACAGGGGCAACAAAAAATGAAAACTTACATGAAAAATATTAGCCGAACGAACAAGCTTGTGACTTATGTTTACATGCTTATAACAATTTTTATATCGATGTTCCCAATCACTTGGATCTTTATTTCTTCATTAAAGGCAGATCCCTTGAAAAATCCAGGCATAAGCTTACCTGCTGATTTATGCTTGGAAGGTTATATAGACGTATTTACGAAGTTGCATGTTTTTAATTACTTTTGGAACAGCTTTAAAGTCGTTTCCTTGTCAGTAATTATTAGCATTACGATGATTTCGATGTCGTCCTATGTATTGGCACGTATGAATTTCAAAGGCAAGAAGATCGTAACAGCGATGCTGTATTCAACCCTTTTCATACCAGCGACAGCCATGACGTTTCCTGTTTATCGCCTTGTAAATAAGTTGGGAATTTACAATACACCTTTAGCGCTTATTTTTGTTTATTCATGTAGCGGTATTGCTATGAGCTTTTTTATCATCAAAAACTATTTTGCGATTATCCCACGCGAACTTGAAGAAGCAGCAGAAATTGATGGTGCGTCCTATGCTCAGACGTTCTGGCGGGTAATGCTGCCTATCGCTCGGCCTGGAATTTTAACAGCAGCAGTATTGGCTTTTATCAACAATTGGAATGAATATTATTGGGCTTCTATGTTGGTTATTGATCGAAATGAATTGACAGTGCCAGCACTTTTAGGTCAGTTCACTACAAGTTTTAATACTAACTATAATGGCTTGTTTTCGGCAATCGTTGTAATTGTGTTACCACCAATTATTCTTTTTGCATTTACAAGTAAATATTTTATAGAAGCTTTGGGCGGAGGGGCAGTAAAAGGATGAAAAATACGCTAGAGATTATCAATAAGCGAACAGAATGGTTCAGAGAAGCACGCTTCGGCATGTTTATTCATTGGGGAATATACTCAATTCCTGGCAGAGGTGAATGGTTGCGTAGTCATGAAAGACTAACAATAGAGCAATATGAGCCATATTTTAAGGCCTTTGATCCTAAATTTTATAATCCACGTGAGTGGGCTAAACAGGCTAAAGCTGCTGGTATGAAATATCTTGTTTTAACAGCTAAGCATCATGATGGATTCTGCTTGTTTGATTCCGAATATACAGATTATAAGGCTACCAATACGCCAGCTAAACGTGATTTAGTTAGAGAATTTGTTGAGGCCGTAAGAGCTGAAGGCCTTAAGGTAGGTCTATATTTTAGCTTAATTGACTGGCATCACCCAGATTATCCTAAATATAATGACTTAATTCATCCAATGCGTGGTAGGGAAGAATACAAAGAAGAGAAAATTGACTTTTCTAACTATCTTACTTATATGCATAAGCAAGTAAAAGAAATAGTTACGAAATACGGGAAACTTGATATTCTTTGGTTTGATTACTCATATGAAAATATGATGGGTGAGAAGTGGCAAGCAACTAAGTTGATGGAAATGGTGCGACACTATCAGCCAGATGTGATTGTTGATAATCGCTTGGAAACATCTGGGGAAGGTTTTGGCAGCATTGTTACAGATGATATTAAGCCATATTCTGGTGACTTTGTTAGCCCAGAACAGATTGTTCCGCATACAGGTATTAGAAACGCCAAAGGCGAGCCTGTTCCTTGGGAATTATGTTTAACAATGAACAATAATTGGGCTTATAATCCAACAGATAATTTGTATAAATCACCTAAGACGCTTATCCATAAACTGGTGGATTGCGTAAGCAAAAATGGTAACATGATACTAAATGTCGGACCTGATGCCTTAGGGTGCATTAATAATAGTAGCTTAAAAATACTTGATGCGTTCCATACATGGATGGCTAAAAATAGTGAATCTATCTATGGCTGTGGAGCAACCGATTTACCTAAGCCAGATTGGGGTTACTATACTAAAAAGGGTAATATTATTTATGCACATATATTTGAACAGCCAATTGGCCCAATTGCTCTGCTTGGCCTAAAAGAGTCAGAAATTCAGCGTATGTCGTTTTTACATGATGGCAGTGAGGTGCAAATATCTAAAAGCTGGACGACTAACGCATATAAAGGCGTTTGCTTCGCTCAATTTGGTGCAATTCCGCATTTCACCTATCCTTTACCAGATGAGATTGACAGTGTTATCAAGATCGAATTGAACACAGATAAGTAGTATTGTTGGAGGCATTATGGCGATACATATCGATGAAAAGGAAAAAGTATTTCATTTGGAGATGGCACACAGTAGCTATATTTTTCGAGTGTTAAATAATGCCGAATTACAGCACCTGTATTATGGCCGAAAAATTCAAGCTAAAGTAAATTTAGCTAATTTAGCAAACTATACGCCAAGAAATTTTGAGCTTTTCACAGCTGCAGCGCCAGATAATGGATTAGATGAATTTAACCAATATCAACCAGCGTTGATTGCCAATGAATATGCTTCATATGGGCGAGGCGATTTTCGCCACCCTGCTTATCAAGTGAAATTACCAAATGGCAGTAGAATTACGCAACTTAAATATCAGGGATATGAATACAAGCGAGGCAAAACACGTATAGATAATCTGCCTTCAACTTTTGATGATGAGGGAGATAAGGCTGAACAATTGACGATTATACTCAAGGAACAACAACTGAATTTAATCGTTAAATTGAACTATACAATTTTCCCAGACCAAGATGTATTGGTAAGAAATGTGCAATTTAGCAATTGTAGCAATGAGAAAATTGAGCTATTGCAGGCTATGAGCCTGCAATTGGATTTACCAGACAGCAACTTTGATTTAATTCAATTTGCAGGTGCGTGGCTGCGTGAACGCTATCCTTATCGGCAACACTTACATATGGGAATTCAAATGGTGGATAGCCTTAGATATGCTTCAAGTCCTCAGCAAAATCCGTTTTTCATGTTAGCACGGCCTGCCACAATAGAAAGTCATGGCGATGTATATGCTTTTAATCTTATTTATTCTGGCAACTTTCAAAATATGATTGAAGTTGATCACTATGCTACAACCAGAGTGACTGTGGGCATAAATCCTTTTGAATCGGCCTTTGTTTTGGCACCTAATGAGAGCTTTGTAACACCAGAAGCTTTGCTTTCTTTCTCTAGCCAAGGCTTGAATGCCATGAGTCAGCAATTAGCAGCTTTCTATCAAAAGCACTTAGTAAATCCTAACTTTAGCTATAAACAAAGACCGATTGTGTTGAATAGTTGGGAAGCGATGACTTATGAATTATCAACAGAGAAAATTTTAACTTTGGCTAAAGAAGCCAAAGAGGTGGGTATCGAGTTGTTCGTTTTGGATGATGGCTGGTTTGGCCATAGAAATGATGATACAAGCGCTTTGGGCGATTGGTTTACCAATGAGGAACGAATACCTGAGGGAATAAGTTATTTAGCTAAAGAAATGCATAAGCTGGGCCTGCAATTTGGATTGTGGTTTGAACCAGAAATGATTTCATTGGACAGCGAATTATATCGTAAACACTCAGAATGGTTGATAAAGACGCCTAAGATGGAACCAGCAGTTGGCAGAAATCAATATGTTTTAGATTTTACAAGGGCTGAAGTTGTTGAGTATTTATTTAATGTTATGTGTAAGGTGATTGATGAAACACAGCTTGATTATATTAAGTGGGACATGAATCGTCATATAGCCGATGCTTATAGTAGTGACTTAGAGCCTGAAAGACAGCTTGAATTTGGCCATCGCTATATTTTGGGTGTATACAAACTGTTTGAGAAGTTGACAAGCAAATATAAGCAAGTTTTGTTTGAATCATGCTCTTCAGGTGGTGGCCGCTTTGATTTGGGCATGATGTACTATGCGCCACAAGCTTGGACAAGTGATGATACAGATCCGATTGAGCGCTTGAAAATTCAACAAGGTACATCATATGGTTATAGCTTATCGATGATGGGGACACATGTTTCAGCCTCGCCTAATCAACAGAGTGGTCGTAGAACAAGCTTACAAACAAGAGCCAATGTGGCGTATTTTGGCGACTTTGGTTATGAATTAGACCTACTTAAGTTATCTGAGACAGAAATTGCAGAGATACGTCAGCAAATTGATTTTTATAAAAAATATCGGGCAATTTTCCAACAAGGAGCTTTCTATCGTTTGAATGAAAAGACTGACGGCAACGAATTTGTTTGGCAAGTTTTAGCGCCTGACAAAACATTGGCGATTGTTTTGTATGCGCAAGTTTTAGCAAACGTAAATCCTTCGAATAAGCGGATTTATTTGCAGGGATTAGATGCGAAAAAACAATATCAAGTGACGGGATATGATGGCAAATTTTATGGTGATGAGTTAATGTACGCTGGATTAGCAATTAAATTGTCTGATGAAATGGCCAATCCCATTGTTAGTACAAAAGATTTCCTGACACAGCTGTTAGTTGTGCAGGAAATATGAAATGCATAAGTAAAAGAGGGGGCAATCAATGATTAGAAGAGGTGTGGTAGCAGCTGTTGTAGCTGTTGCGTTAGCTATTAATAGCTTTAGCTTTGTTTCTGCAGATTATGCACAGAAAGAAAGTCTAACAGAACAACGAGAAGTAATAATCGGGCAAAAAGAAAACTATGAAACAGTTTATCTGTCTGATCTTGATTGGGTAAAAGCTACACATGGAGATGCAGATAAAAACAAAAGTGTTCAAAAGGATAAGCCGTTTACACCAGGAAATAACGGTAAAAGTACGTTAATCTCATTGCTTATGCCCGATGGGAAAGTACATGATTTTTCAAAGGGTATAGGCACAGTTGCAGATTACCTGAGTACGATTAGTTATGGTATAGCTAACAAGGGCTTCAGCAAATTCAGTTCATATGTTGGAATTGATCAAAGTGCTAATAGTAAACGTAGCGATCACGCCTTTGTTGAAAAAGTAGAGATTGAAATAGATGGAAATATTGTTTATTCCAGTCTGGAAAAACATGCGCAAGGATTAAGAATAGATACACAAGCTGATTTTATCACTGTAAATGTGCCAGAAAATGCTAAAACACTTACTTTAAAGTCTTATGCAGGCGAGCATACATGGGGTGATGAGGTGGTGTTCGCTGATGCTAAGCTGGAAAGGAAAACGTATAATCTAGAAGAAATTACACCCGAACTGTTAAATAAATGATATGTACCCAGAATACTGGACACATATTTATGAACTAGGCTGGACACATGGATGCTATCCTGTATTGTACAGGAGGCATCCATTTTGTTTTTGCCTGAATTCTTTTATTATTATAGTAATCTATATATTCTTCAACTGCTTTTGAGAATTCTTCGAAGGAGGAATAATCTTTCTCATAGCCGTAATACATCTCATTCTTTAGTCTTCCGAAGAAGGTTTCCATTATACAGTTGTCATAACAATTACCTTTTCGCGACATAGACTGTACAATACCGTGTTTCTGTAAGGTATTTCTAAAATAGGCATGCATATACTGCCAACCTTGGTCTGAATGAAATATAAGCCCTTCAACAGATGGGAATTTTTCAAAAGCTCTATCCAGCATTCTTGATACCTGCTCAAGATTCGGGCTTGTTGATAAATTATATGAAATGATTTCATTCGTATTCATATCCAGTACTGGAGAGATATAGCATTTCCCCCATGAAAAATTAAACTGAGAGACATCTGTTGTCCATTTCTGCAATGGTGCTGTTGTACTGAAATCCCTATTTATTACATTATCAGCAATCTTACCTACTTCGCCCTTATAAGAATGATATTTTTCCTTTGGACGCTTACCAGCTAATCCTGCTTTATGCATAAGGCGTTGAACTCGCTTATGATTTATATGATATCCACGATTTAGTAATTCATGATAAATTCTACGAACACCATATCTATGCTTGTTTTTTTCAAATATTTCTCTAATAACAATCAGTAATTCTTCATTGCGATCAGCAACTACATCTGATTTGTTAATCTCAAAATAATAAGTTGATTTAGACATGCCAATAGCTTTTAAGAGATATTTTAATTGGTATCCTTTTTCACGGAGTTCTTTGATGATTGCTGCTTTTTCGCCTTGAGTTCCGCAGCCCATTTTTCGTGTCTCAAGGCGATTAATTTTTTTATTGCTTCATTCTCCGTTTTTAAGTATTCAGTTTCTGCTCTAAGACGAATTAATTCTTCACGTTCTGATGGGGTTAAATCAGTGGGTTTGGATTTCTTGCTCACGTTTGCTTCCTTCTTACTTTTTCTGCCTTTTTTGAGATTTAATCCTTCATACCCTTTAACTTTATATGTCTGAACCCATTTAGACAATAATCCACTATCAATTCCTGCACTAATAGCAACAGATTTTTGTGATTCACCAGCAAGTACACGAGCTACTAACTGATATCTACATTCAGCCGAACGTTCTTTACATGTAGTTGGATGCCGAAGAGAATCAAGACCATATATATCTGCAATTCTTGACCATTGTACAATTCTTTTTCTAAAATTCTTTTGACTTATACCTTCTGGTGTCTCAATCCACTGACCAGAGCGATATAGTTCTACAGCATTAAGTTTAAAAGCATAATCGTATTTCATACAAAACCCCTTTCACTGGTTGTGTCCAGTAAAAGGGGTACATATCAAAAGGAATGCCAGGGGCGGTTTATTTGTCTGATCTTGATTGGCTAGAAGCTACACATGGAGATGCAGATAAAAACAAAAGTGTTCAAAAAGATAAGCCGTTTACACCAGGCAATAATAATAAAGCTGATGCAATTCGTCTTACACTAAATAATAAAGAAGTTACATTTGTTAAGGGCCTAGGAACAGTTGCGGATAATCCTTCTACTATAAAATATGATATTTCGAATGCTGGTGTGACACGCTTTTTGACATATGTAGGCATTGATCATAATGCCAATGCATTTGATCCTGATTATGCCAATGTCAGTAAAGTCGAGGTTGTAGTAGACGGCAATATTTTATATAGTTCACTAGCTCGGTATCCGAATGGTATAGCTTATGACACGGAAGCAATTTTGCTTGACCTTAAAATCCCTAAAAATGCTAAAACACTTGAATTAAAATCTTATGCAGGTGAGCATACTTGGGGCGATGAAATAGTTTTTGCTGGTGCTCTATTTATAGCTAACGGTCGATTTGACCAAAAAAATGAAGTAATAGGCACAGCTGAAAAAAGACGCAAAATTTCTAATACTCATCCACTTCTGATGATGCCTTTGTATGCTAATGGGGAAGATTATTTACAGGGTAAATACACGTTTTGGGGTGGCGATACATTAAGTGCTAAATGGACTAATATTGACGATGATTTGAAACCGTATACGGTTATTCAGCTTCATCCAGATGATCTACCAAAAAGAGATGGCGCTGCACGTGATTTCTATGAATATATGTTACGTGAAGCTGTAAATTATATTAATCCTAAGACTGGAAAAAGTGAACCAATACCAATCATATTAACTGCATATACAGCAGGTAATATGCCGTATTACACATCAGCACATTGGTTAACCATTGATTGGATTGACGCCATGTATCGAAAGTATCCTAATTTGCAGGGCATTTTCAGTACGGAAAATTATTGGATTTGGGCTGATGACATAGAGAGAAAAGCGGCAGAATACTTAAAGGTATCTGCTAAAAATGGTGGATATTTTATTTGGGCTGAACAAAATAATGGAGCAGCAATAGAAAAGGCGTTCGGTAAAAATGGCAAGCCTGAATTCAGAAAGGCTGTAGAACAGTATAACGACAATTTTATTTTTATGTTTAAGAATACGCCAGCTGCTGAAGGTAATGATGCACCAACGACAAGTTACATGAAAGGTATCTGGTTAGCCAACTATTCACATCAATGGGGTGGCTTGATGGATACTTGGAAATGGTATGAAACTGGTAAGTGGCGTCTTTTTTCACCGGGAAATATTGGTAAAAGCCAAGGCAATAGGCAGTGGCTAACAGAACCAGAAGCAATGCTAGGGGAGGAGGCTTTAAGCATTTACCTTAATGGTGGTGCTGTTTATAACTTCGAGCACCCGTCATATACTTACGGTGTTAAAAATGAGGAAAGCCTATTGTTCAAGGAAGTTATCAAAAATTTCTTCCGTTATGCCATAGCTCATCCAGGACCAAGTAAAGAAGATATTATTAACAGTACCAAGGTGTTATTACATGGTGATTTTTCCAATGCAGGAAATGGTAATTTCTTTGTTGGCTTGAATACAGAAAAAGCACAAACACCTCTTTATACTACGGGTAGATATGCTGTTATTCCTGCTGTGCCGTCTAGCTTGAGCGTAGATGCCTTGAAGAAAGATACTGATACGAAAAATATCCTTGTTAAGAACCTAAAATCAGCTGAGTTTAATCAGCTTGAAAAGAAACAAGAATTTTTTAATTCATATTATGCTGAAGCTTATAAAGGCGATATTTTTGCTCAGCAAGTTGGACATTCGTGGTTTTTATACAATTACCATGTGAATGATAATGTTAAACAAAGTGGCCAGCTATCTATTTTAGGCCATGACTTAAATTTGACGATTGAACCGCACACTTGGCTTGCAATTAGTGGCTCTGACAATGAATTGACGTTAAGCTTAAATAACTTTCGAACAAACAAGGATGATTTGTGGAAAGGTGCCGACACAGCTGACCAAGCTAAGGTACTGCCACAATTAAGTAAAAAAGATGCAATACGCTGGATCGAGGATAATTATATCCAAGGCCCTAAATTAGGTGATAAGCGTAATACAATCATTGAAATCAGCCAAGTGGAAAAGCTTCCGAGAGTAACAGTTGTTGATGCGACTACAGATAGTTACGATATACCACAAGTTGAGTTTGCTGCGGAAGAAAAGCTTGCAACAATTTCACTTGTAAATAATGGACATCTTAAAATTAAGATTGAGTTTTAAGTTATACTGTCTAAGCGCAATCTATTTAGCGTAATTATTTACTATACCTGAGAGGCATTATCATATTGCCTATTTTGGGAAACTGATTGCTTTAATTGCAGCTGTCTGCTTTTTAGTAGGCAGCTTTTTTTGTGCGCTTTTGGAATTATTAAGTTAGGATAGGCGACTAAATTGTCTGTATGTTTGAGCTTGCGGCTTGAATTTGATAGCGGTTTTGGCCAAATTCGGATGTTTTGCGTCTTGTTAGCAAGCTTCTACTCCCACAAAATGTGAAAGAACAGCGTCAAATGTGAGGCAATTGTGAAGAAAAACGGGGGGGTGAGAAGTTTGTGAGGTTTTCTTGAAAAGAGGGAGGGAAAAAGCTTGCTTTGCTAAAGTGAAGTCATCCAAGAGCTAGTCCATCATCTAGCTAGAAATTTTAGGAGGAAAACACAATGAAAAAGATTGTTACATTGGCATTAGCTGCTGTTATGACTTTGGGTTTGACAGTATTGCCACAAGCTAAAGGAAATAATCCAGATTGGAATGATGTCCTTAAGAAAAATGAGGAAAAAGAAAAGACTGTTGATGAGTTAGCTTCTGATTACTACATCGCTAAAGGAAAATTAGCTGAAGCAAAGAAAGCTTTGGATGAAGCTAACAAAAAATATAATGAAGATAAAAACGACACAAATAAAACAGCTAGGGATAATGCATATAAAGCTTGGCTTGAAGCTGGTCACACTTATGAAGTTGCACAAGCAGCATATGAGGCTAAGCTAACAGGTAAGAAAGACGAAAAGAAAGACACAACTGTTGTTGATGAATACAAGCCAGGTTATGGTTATGTATATATGAAAGTAGCTGATGGTAAGGATGTTAGCGGTTTCGTAAAGGCTGGTGCTTACACAGTTAATTCTTTGATTAAGCACTTCGGCTTGGAGCATGTAGTACTTGCTGACGATCAAGCTCCATTAGTAGAAGTTAAGGAACTCAAGGTTACAACAATTAAGGTAGCTGTAGTTCAACAATATCCTATTAAGGTTCGTGCTATCAGCGAAGATGGTACAGAACTCGGCGAATATGAAGTTAATGCTGGTTTGTATGCAACACGTGGTTGGGTAACAGCTGAGAAGGTTGCTGCAAAGGCTTTGACATTCAAGAATGGTGTAGCTTTGGTAGACGATGTTGATGGTTACTGGGTATTAGCTGATGTAGAAGCTAACAAGACACCTCAATACTTCCATAAGACAACAGAAGGTGGTAACCGTGTTATCACAGCTGTTTATACAGTAGCTAAGCACAAGGTATGGCAAGGTAAAGACGGCAAGACAACAACAAAACCAGGTCAAGTTGGTAAGACAGGTGAAGTTGCAACAGTAGCAACAGGTATCGGTGCTTTGATGACATTGGCTGGTGTTGTGTTAGCAACAAAGCGTCATTAATCTGATGATACGTAAAGACAGGCGACTAAAAAGTTGCCTGTCCTCTATATGTTAAAGCTAGTTAGATTGAATTCGAAATAAGCTAACTAGCCTAACAGGAAAATGATGGAGAGCAGGTGAGAGCCTGCTCTTTTCCATTTTACTTTAGCTTTTCCAGGCCTAGCGTAATCAGGCGATCTGTCTGATCCACCATGAATAGCGGAATATTTAGCACATCATCGTTTAATTGCAAGTTGTTGAGCGAGAAACGCAAGCGCAACTTCACACTATCAGGGAATAGCTGCTTAAATTTTTGCAGACTTTTACTTTTTATATTTCGTTCGGCCTTAACCTCAATCGGGAAAATATCATTTTCACGTTGAATGAGGAAATCTACCTCGTATGGAGGATTATTTTGACTCCAGTAGCGTGGGTGGACTTCGAACATAGAGATTAGAGCTTGCAGGACGAAATTTTCGCTTAAAGCACCCTTAAATTCCGTGAATAACCGATTGCCATCATCAAACGCACTGGGTGCTAAATTAGCCATTTTTCTGAGCAAACCGACATCTGCAACATAAATCTTAAATGCAGATAGATCGTCATAAGCTGCTAGTGGCAGATTAGGCTTCGTTGAGCGATAAATCTTATGCACAAGCCGAGCAGACACTAGCCATTGTAGAGCATCTTCATATTCACGCGCTCTCGCACCCTCCTTAACAACTTTATAGATGAATTTTTTGTTTTCCCTGGCTAATTGTGACGGCAAAGAGCGCCAAATCAGCGAAAGCTTAGGGTATTCGTTAGTGCTTGGATGCTTAGCAAAATCGCGAATATAGGCGCTATTGATTTCTGAAAGCGTCCTTTCAACTGCTTGAACATCTCTTTCTTGAGTCCACATTAAGACCGCTTCGGGCATACCACCTGTGACGTAGTACATTTTTAACTTCTCCAAAAGCGGATTGAAAAACGCAAGCGGCAAAGGCTCAAGACTATCAACTTGTGCTAGATAATTAACTAAATTTTCGTCACCGTTAGCTAGCAAAAATTCGCTGAACGTTAAAGGCTCTATCTGCAAAAAGCTGACTTTACCAACTGGAAATGCCGCTGGTTTAGCTAGTGTGATGCCTGGAAGTGAACCTGCGCAAGCAACATGATATTGAGGTGCATTCTCACAAAAATATTTAAGTGAATTTATAACATCGGGGCAATCTTGAATTTCGTCGAAAATAATTAGTGTTTCTGCAGGTAAAATTTTCTGCCCGTTTGCTAACATCAAATTCTGCAAAATGCGGTCAATATTTTTGGTGCTTTGGAAAAATTCCTTATATTCCGGATTCTCATCGAAGTTGAAATAAGTGGTGTTCTTGTAATAGCAACGTCCAAATTCTTTTAGTAACCAGGTTTTGCCAACTTGTCGCACGCCTTTTAGAATCAAAGGCTTACGCTGCGTTGCATTCTTCCAAGCTGCTAATTTTTCTAAAGCAAACCTATACATACCAACCTCATCACATCTTTATTAATAATTATGTGGCAATCATCACACTATTATGTATAATTATGTGCAATTCATCACACTTTTATACAATCATAGGCTATATACAGCGAAAAGCAAGCGCTGCAGCTATTATTTATGAATTTATGAACTACGCAAAAAAGCAAGTTAAATTGCACCGCTTGTGTTCAAACAGCTTCTTGTTAGTATAGTTACAACTTTATGAACGCTTAAAACGAAAAATACGTTATAATAAATACAAATAGTTGAACTTAAATCTGTTTGTGACATAATAAAACGATAAATGCGTTTTAAGGATATGAGAATGAAGATTGTTAGAATTGTAGTCGACGGAATGCCGTTATACGTACAAAAACTTGATATTAATTTCTATGCCAAACAGAAAGTATATGCTGAGCATTTGGATTCTTTGCATAAACTTTTTAATCGCATTTATGTAAATAACGTAGAAGCCTTTGTTGGTATCAATGCTTCTGGTAAAACTAGAGCTTTAGAGCTTATTGCTTTTGTTGCTGACCTCTTATCTGGTTATTCATTGAATGGCGTGTATTCAGATAATGTATCTATAACACATCTCGTAAGCAAAACTCAACCAACAGTCTTTGATATTGACTTTTTTGCCGATCAGAAAATTTTCCATCTTAAGAGTGAAATGATTTGTAACTGTGCTGATGATGGTAGCGAAACTATCCAAATTATTTCCGAGAAATTATGGGAAAAGAGCGTGACAAGTCGCTTGAATAAGCATAATTTTTTGGATTATGTTCAACTGAAACCAATCAGGACACGCGATAATTCAGCTGAGTACTTGCAAGCAGATGTCAGTATCATGATTGCTGTCGACAAACAAATTAAAGAAAGAATGTACTGTATTGACCGAACGGCTTACACGAACTTCAACTTCCTAATTCCGCAAGTTGCGCATTTGCCAGAAGAGATTATTACTTTGCTGGATCCATCAATTGAATATTTGAATGTGGAGGAAATCGGTAATCGTAAATTAATTCGGCTTAAATTCAGCGGTGAAGCTGAAAAGACTCTGCTTAGAGTGTCTGAATTAAATGCGTATCTTTCATCAGGCACAATCAAGGGAATGCGGATTTTCTTGGATGCTGAACGTGTACTCAAGAAAGGTGGCTACTTAATAATTGATGAGGTGGAAAACCATTTCAATCGTGAATTAGTTGTATCTTTAATTCACTTATTCACTAGTAAATTAACGAACCCATATGGCGCCGTGATCATCTTTTCTACGCATTATGCTGAATTGTTAGATGAAATTGAGCGCAATGACGCTGTGTTTATTACACGACATAAGAATGGCTTAACGGTTGATAGCCTTAATGACCTTATCAAGCGCAATGATATGAAGAAGAGCGAAGTATATCAAGGTAACTTCCTAGGCGGAACAGCTCCGAAATATGCAGCTTTACATGCCTTAGAAAAGCGATTATCGCAACCATAAAGACATACCACAGTATTCACCAACAGAACAAAAAAGAGCCAACACTTTATGATTTGTTGAACGAGGCTGCTTTAGCTAAAGTGAATGATTTCCACAAAGAATTGAGAACAAGATAATAACTTGCCCTCTTAACTCCCTGAACCAGCCTTTTTTCGCCATTTAACTTAAAAGCGTTTTATTTTTGCAACAGAAAAGGTATACTTAAAGTAATGAGCTTAACGTATGGAACGTAGGAGCTATTGTAAGTGATTTTATAGATGAGGTGAATGAAATGTCCTTTATCAATACTTTGATTGAACGTGCACGCAGTGAACGTAAGAAGATCGTTTTGCCAGAAGCTAATGACTACCGTGTCTTGGAAGCTGCTAGCAAGATTACAGCTAACGGCTTTGCCGACATCCTATTGATCGGTAACCCAGATGAAATTAAGACTTTAGGCAAAGATTTGGACTTATCCAAAGTCGAGATCATCGATCCTGACAACTACGACAACTTGCCTAAATGCGTTGAAACATTCTATGAGTTGCGTAAAGCAAAAGGCATGACAATGGAAAAAGCCAACGAGATGATGCATGACGCACAGTATTTGGCATGCACACTTGTTAAGATGGGCGTTTGCGATGGTATGGTTTCAGGCGCTGCCCACTCTTCTGCAGATACACTCCGTCCAGCTTTGCAGATTGTTAAGACAGCTCCAGGCACAGCTTTGGTTTCTGCTTTCTTCTTGATGGTTGTACCTAATTGTGACTTTGGCGATGGCGTATTCGTTTTTGCAGACTCTGGTTTGAACGAGATGCCAAATAGCGAAGCTTTGGCTGAAATTGCTATTTCTTCCGCTAAGACATATGAACAATTAACAGGTAAACAAGCTAAGGTTGCTATGTTGTCCTACTCTACAAAGGGTTCAGCTCATAGTACAGATACAGATAAAGTTATCGAAGCTACTAAGATTGCTCAAGCTAAGGCTCCACAATTCTTGATCGATGGCGAATTACAACTTGATGCAGCTATCGTACCATCTGTTGCTAAGTCCAAAGCTCCAGGCAGCAAGGTTGCCGGTCAAGCTAACGTCTTGATTTTCCCTGACTTGGATGCAGGTAACATCGGCTACAAGTTGACACAACGCTTGGCTAAAGCTGAAGCATATGGTCCTATTACACAAGGTATTGCCAAACCAGTCAACGACTTGTCACGTGGTTGCTCAGCTGACGACATCGTCGGTGCTGTTGCTATCACAGCAGTTCAAGCTCAAGCTAAATAATTAAGCATTTATTTGGCAACTAACTTATAAACTAAAAACAAACAAAACGACAGCTAGGCTGAAATTAAGCGATTAATTAAGTTTAGCTGTCATTAAATAAGCAAATATTAAGAGATATAGAATGAAAATTCGGCCCGTGACAGTGGCCGCTAGAAAAAGAGGCGAAGATGAAAATTCTAGTTATTAACGCAGGCAGTTCTTCCTTGAAATACCAGCTCATGCGTTCCGAAGATGGCCATGTGTATGCCAAGGGCTTGTGCGAGCGTATCGGTATTGATGGCAGCCGTATCATTTACAAGAATGATCGTGACGACAATACGACACACGACACACCAATGCCAACACACTCAGAAGCTTTACATGCAGTTTTGGCTGCTTTACAAGATGAAAAAATTGGTGTTGTTAAAGACTTGAACGAGATTGAGGCTGTTGGCCATCGTGTTGTGCATGGCGGTGAAAAATTCAACAAGTCTGTATTGATCAACAAGGAAGTTTTGACAGCTATTGAAGATTGCATTCCACTAGCCCCATTACACAACCCAGCTAACTTGTTAGGTATCAAAGCTTGCATCGAAATTATGCCAAGCGTGCCACAAGTAGCTGTCTTTGATACAGCCTTCCATCAGACAATGCCAAAGGCTGCTTACATGTATGCAGTTCCTTACAAGTATTACGAACAATATGGTGTACGTCGTTATGGTTTCCACGGTACATCTCACCAATTTGTCAGCGAACAAGCTGCTGAATATTTGAAGAAGCCACTTAAGGAATTGAAAATCGTAACTTGCCATTTGGGCAACGGTTCTTCCTTGGCTGCTGTTAAGAACGGCGTTTGCGTTGATACAAGTATGGGTATGACACCATTAGCGGGCGTGCCAATGGGTACTCGTTCAGGTGACATTGACCCAGCTATCATTAAATATTTGATGGATTCAGACAATAGCTTGACGATTAAGAACGTTGACCGCATCTTGAACAAAGAGAGTGGTATGTTGGGCGTTTCTGGCGTTGGCTCTGACTTCCGTGACTTGGCGCAGGCTGAATCTGAGGGCAACGAGCGTGCAACGTTGGCTTTGAACATGTTCTCTTATGACGTTCGTAAGTACATTGGTTCTTATGCCTTTGCAATGGGCGGCTTGGATTGCATCGTCTTTACAGCTGGCGTTGGTGAGCATGATGCTGAAGTACGTGAGCGTGTTTGCTTAGGCCTGGAGAAGTTCGGCATTCAAATTGACTCCAACAAGAATGCTAATGTCCATGGCTTTGCTGAAATTAGCTTGCCAACAAGTAAGGTTAAGATCTTAGTTGTGCCAACCAATGAGGAATTGAAGATTGCTCAAGATACAGCTAAATTGGCTGCGAAGAAGTGATTGTAGCTAGAAATACAGGCGTTTGGCATTTGTAATGAAAAAGTTGCCAAATCACAGTTTTTCTTGACTAGACAAGAATTTGTTTAGCTATTAATATCAAGACTAGGTTGTTTTGCCAAACAGCTTAGTCTTTTTATTTAATTAAGAGCAAGATTAAGGCTGTCAGAACACGGGCAAAACTAGAAGGATAAACATGAATTACGATTTTACGAGCATCAGCGACAGGCGCAAAATTGGCTCACGCAAATGGGCGATTGTGCCGGAAGAAATAGACCCTCTTTCAGATAAGCTATATCCGATGACCGTTGCTGATATGGATTTTGATTTAGCACCTGAGATAAGAACGGCGTTAATTGATTTCGTTTCACACAATGTATTGGGATATAGCGCAATGACTGAAAGTTACAAGCAGGCTGTTTGTAACTTCTTAGAAAAATGGCACAAGGTTTGCATCGAGCCTGAATGGATCGTAAGTACGCCAGGTTTAGTCCCAGCTTTATCAGCTTGCGTTAGAGCTTTTACCCAAGTTGGCGATGGCGTTTTAGTGTTTACCCCTGTCTATCCGCGCTTTTATCAGGTGATTAGGGAGCAAGGCCGTAAGCTAGTTGATTGCCCACTTGAGATAGCACAAGATGGCCTGTATCACTTTGATTTTGCCAATTTGGAGTCTTTGTTAGAGACGCATGCAGTGAAGATGATTTTTCTCTGTAATCCACACAACCCATCTGGGCGTGTTTGGACTGCTTCTGATTTGCAGCGCTTAGCTAAGTTAGCCAAAGAATATGATTGCTTAGTTGTGAGCGATGAGATTCATGCTGATTTGACCTTGCCAGGCAATGAACAGACGATGTATTTCAAAGCCTTAGCTGATTTTGATGAAAAGGCAATCGTGCTTACATCTGCTGCCAAAGCGTTCAATATTGCTGGTTTGCAGAGCTCTAACGTGTTAATTCCAAGAAGTGATTTAAGAGAAAAGTTCCAAGCTGAACTAGAAGCTTCAGGTATACAGGCAGCCAATATTTTGGGCATGTATGCTACTGAGATTGCTTATACCAAGGCAGATAATTGGCGTGAAGCTGTTTTACAAGTTTTGCAGACGAATTATAAATTGTTAGTGGATTTCTTCAGTGAACTTGATAGCCGTTTTGAAGTGATGCCAACACAAGCTTCTTTCTTGGCCTGGGTCAATTGTGAAAAATTACATGTCGATCGTGAACAGATTAAGGCTGTTTTCATGGCTATCTGTTTCTTTGTTGAAGATGGTGTTAGTTTTGGTGAGGCAGGTTCTTACTATTTCCGCTTGAATTTTGCGATGCCAACTGAAGAATTGAAAGCTTGTTTACAGGCATTTTCCGAGCGTATCAGCCCTTATTTGCACAGCGTAGATTAGAAGAAATGAGTGACTGACTTATGGAAATGAAGTTTAGGCAGCAACTTAAGCAGACTGAGACTATATTTACAGCTAATAACAAATCCAAAGCCGAGGCAGGCTACGAGAAAGGCGTAAAAGCTGAAGTTGAGGCAGGCGTAGATAAAGACGTCAAAGCTAAAGCTGAGGCTAAAAACACGAGCAAAGCTGCAATGAAATTACAATCTGAGTCTGGCAATATAGTGTGGCCGAAGGTTGTGCGCAAAGTCAAAGCGGCGGACAAAGTTGCGTTGAAAGATAAGTCAGCCAATACAGTTAAATTAGTCAATAATGCCAAGGCTATTCATACAGTCAAGTTAGTTGATACAGCGAATTTAGTTGATGCAACTATGTCAACTAATGCTGCCAATTTAGCCTGCCTACGCATGCCAACTTTGCTTGGCTTAGAGAGTGCGTGTAAAGAGGAGTTGTTCGAGTTAGGCTTTAGTGAAGATAGAGTCAAGGCTCATGACGGCCTTGTATCGCTTTATGTGCCGAGAACTGAACTTGCTGAGACAGTTGCCTTACTTAATTTGAGCTTAAGAACAGCTGAGCGGGTGCTTATTTCGTTAGTTAATTTTACTTGCACTGATTTCACGACTTTATTCAACACTTTAGAGGATTTTAATTTCGAAGCATATCTTGACGCTGGCTATTTCTTGGAAGTTGTGGGTTATAGCCACGATTCAAAATTGCACAGCGTGCCAGCTCTGCAGGGTTTGATTAAGAAAGCCATCATCAAGCGTTTGGCCAATTATAGCCCGAAGCGAGAAGAATGGTATGTAGATGGCATTTGGCAGGAAAATCGCAATATAGGGATTAATCGCCTGAAATTTGGCCTAAATAAAGATGAATTTAGCTTAGATTTGGATACAAGTGGTTTTCCGTTGTACAAGCGTGGCTATCGGCCACTCAATCACCCAGCGCCAATTAGAGAAACTTTGGCAGCTGCGATTTTGTACTATGCGCATTTTACGCAAAATTGTTTAGAGCATGGTGAATTATTATTCGATCCAGTCTGCGGTTCAGGTACTTTTTTGATCGAGGCAGCTTTGCTAATGACCAACACTGCTCCTGGTATAGAGCGAGTCTTTTCAGCTGAGAGTATGCAAATAGTTGGCAAAGAAGTCTTTACTAAGTTGCGTGCAGAACTAAAAGCAAAGTCACTTGTGTATAATCCAGCGCTAAAAGCAGAACTTTTAGCGGTTAAAGACCGTTTGTTTGGCGCTGATATTGAGCCAAAAGCTATTTTGCAGGCCAAGCAAAATGCTACGCGCGCTCATGTTGCAGATTTGATTAATTTTGCGTGCGCCAATTTGCATAGTTATGCTAAGACCGCCAATTTGCCATTCCCTGAGTTAGATCAGGCCGAGCGAGTCTTAATTTTGGCAAATCCACCTTACGGTGAACGCTTAGGCACGGAGAAAGAAGTTAAAGCTTTGCATTTGGCTTTTAGAAATCTTTGTTTTGTGCAAGGGAAGCAAGCTAAATCGTTAGAGAAAGAGAAGAAGTTTAAGTCAACGAGTAAGCTCAAGCCTAAATATCGTTTTTCGTTAATTACTAGTCATCCTGCGCTTGAAAAAGAGCTTGGTGTTAAAGCCGATAAGCGCCGTAAGTTGTATAACGGCATGCTGGCTTGTACTTTGTATCAGTATTTCAGGCATGAATAGGGCGGAGAAATGATATGACAATAGAAGAATTGCTCGGCATGGATGAAAGACAAACCTTTGATAGGAAAAGCCTCCATGTTAGGTCTGTGTGCCAAGAATTAGAGGCGCAAGGTTTACCAGATCCAGTTTTTGATACAAGTACGTTTATTTTGAAAACAGTAATAAAGAGTGCATCGTTGGAACGTCACAGCGCGTCGATTCAGGGGGAAGACACGCCAAATGGCCAAAAAAATTTGTTGGATCAATTACGTAAATTAGAGGGCAATGAAAAGGTATCTTTTAAATTGCTAAAAGATACAGAAAAAATCATTAGAAATGTGGCTCTAATGCAAGTTATTAGTACTAAAGAAGTTATGGACATTTTAGGTTGTGAGAAATCGAAAGCTCGCTATGTCCTTAAATTTATGCATGAATATAAGTTTATTTTCCCAGTCTCTGGCAAAGGTAAGGGCAAATATATGCTGAATAGTCAACTTGCTAATTCCAGAATGAATATGGTGAAGTAATGAGCGAACAACAAGTCACTAGGAGAATACTACCCTTAAACGTCCAGCTTGAACGTCGCCTGTCCAAGCAGATCTTTCATCGCCTGATTGAAATAGTCATGTTTTTGCTTTTGACCGTAACAATCATCATCTTTGGCTGGGGAATTAAGCGCAGCCAGAGCCTGCATAAGCAAACATCAGCCGATTTACAGAAGGTCATACAGGACTATGGCGAACTATTGCAATTTGCCTCTGACTTTAATAGCGGCAACCTGACTAACTTGTCGACCACCTTTCAGCATTATGTTTTAGAGAAATACAGCCATATTGTAACAAAGCAGGAGGTCAAGGCAGACTTGTTCTTTTTGGACGAAACAGGCCGCCCTTACTTAAGCAACCTGATGGATTTAAGCGAAGATGAAGCTACGACTTTAGCGAGACAGTGGCAGCTAATCAAGCCTACTAACATTAAGCCAAATAGCTTAGTCATAGCTGTTTCTAGGGGAATAGAGCCAGCTCTCTGGTTAGCCTATGCCGACAACACAAGCCAATGTAAAGCTTTACTCAAAATAAGAGCAAACAACTTTGCCAAAAGCCTGGCAGCAGAACCTATGTACAATTTGCTTGTCCACGAAGACTATTGGGCTTTAGCGCCTAACGGCAGCCATATTTTGGACGCCATTTCGCAATTGCCCGAAGCTTTGCGTAACAAACAAGGCTTCTATTTTGCCAACAAACAGCTTTATTACGTGGTCAATAGCGCTTTGTTTACCGATGAACTTTATTTATATACAGTTTGGAATGTCAGCTTGATCGTGATGCTGCTTTTAGTAATTGCCTTGACGAGCTTAATACTTTTCAGCTTGCTCTACGCTTTAAGTAAAAAAAACTCTCGTCTGCTGGCAGCTGAATTTACACGTGATATTGCGCATGTACAGACAGCGTTCAACGAAGCTGAACAGGGCAACTTAGACTACAAACTAGCCATCGATAGCAGCCTAGAGATGCAGGCTATCGGCAAAGGCTATCAAGCCATGATGCAGAGCTTGAAACGTCAAATGCAGGAGAATGCGGAGCTAGAGCGCATAGTTGCCGACGAACAGATTAAGCAATTAGGCAGCCAATTTACGAACCATTTCTTATTTAATACGCTAGACAACATCTACTACATGTGCCGTTTGTCCCCAGATCTAGCTGAGAAAATGGTCATGAACTTAGCCAAATTGTTGCGCTACAACACCCATAGCCCCAATGAAAAAGTGACCATCGGCGAAGATTTGCAGTACATAAGGCTTTATTTGGAGATTGTCAAAATTCGCTTCCGAGACTCATTTAAGTACGAAATTGCGATGGATGAAAGCGTAGAAGACTATGTTTTGCCCAAATTGCTGATTCAGCCAATTATCGAAAATGCCCTCAAATACGGCCGCCAGAGCCAAGCAGTGACGATTTTAGAGATAAAAGTCAAACAAGTTGGCCCTAACATTGAAATTGCTTGCCATGATAACGGCCCAGGCATGAGTGAAACGGTGCTCAAGCGCCTTAAAAACAATTTGCAGAAGGAAGAAAACCTAACCACGCATTTAGGCCTGTATAATGTAGCTAGAAGAATTGCTTTAACTTATGGCGAAAAATATGGCCTAGACTTAAAGAATACCGCTGGCTTAACCGTAACAGTTACAATTCCGGCCGAAAAGGAGCTTGATTAATGTCTGAAAAACTGAAAATTGTCGTAGTGGAAGATGAATATTATGTGCGTAAAGGCATTATCAATGCGACAAATTGGGAGGCACTAGGCTGTGAGATTGTCGGTGAAGCTGAAAATGGCGTGCAAGGTATCGAGGTTATCAAAACAACTCGTCCGCAGCTCGTCATTGTGGATATTGAAATGCCATTGATGAGCGGCCTAGAGATGGTCGAGAAACTCAACTTAGAGAATTTAGAGTTAGAGTATTTGTTTTTGACTTCGCATCAGAACTTTTCCTATGTCTATCGGGCCATCAAATTGGACGTCATCGACTACCTGTTGAAACCTTTTATGCAAGAGGATTTGGAGCGCTGCATCAACAAAGTCAAAGTCAAATTGCATTTGGTCGAAAAAAACGAGTTGGACTTAAACGGCGATACGGCCTATGACATTAAGTTCAAAAATAGTTTGATTCAGCAGGCGGTGCAGTACGTCAAACAGCATTACAAAGAAGAAATCACCAATACGAGTGTAGCTGAGCATCTAAACATCAGTGACGCTTATTTTTGCCGTACTTTTAAGAAAGAAACAGGCTATACCTTTGGCCAATATTTGGCGCATTATCGCATTCATATTGCGTCCAAATTGTTACGTAACAGCGACATGCGGATCAACGAAGTAGCCCTAGCTTGCGGCATTAACGACAGCAATTATTTTTCGCAGATTTTCAAAAAGATTAAAGGCCTAAGCCCCAAAGATTATCAAAGTTCGCAAAAGACACTCTGAGAAAAAGACACGCCATCGAGTCTTTCAAGTTGCGAGAGACCCTCGGCAACTTCTCGACAACTCCTCGGCAGCAACTCAGCAACGCTCCCAACCCATACCCTTAAGCAATCATTTGTGCAATTAGCATAAAAATCGAATCGATAATTTGCTTAAATTGGCAATACGAGCTAAAATCATGTCAATTTTGCTAAGAAAAGCGTCAAAATTTTCACCGCATTTCTTTAAGCGCTTTCCTATACTAGAAACAACAACGACAGTTATTGCACTGAACAAAAAGAAAGAATAGAGGACAGAAGAATGAAACGGATCATGGGCGCCTTACTAAGCTTGACAATGATTGCCAGCTTAGCCGCTTGCCAAAAAAATAGCACGAAGGATGCTGCAGCATCTAAGCCTGCTACGACAACCACAACCACAACAGAGAAACATCCTGGCGATGATATGAGCCTAGATGAATTAGTTAAAGCTGCTCAGAAAGAAGCCAAGGCTGAGAATGCTGGTGAGTTTATGGTCTATGCACCAACCAGCCGCTTAGAGAAAGCCATGAAAGCTTTCACCGAAGCATACGGCATCAAGGGTGAAGTTTACCATGAAAGTGGTCAAGACTTGTACACCAAATTGACAACTGAACTTGAGGCCAAAGCAGCCACAGCAGACGTAGCTTTGCTACAGGATGCTTACTTGTTCCAGACACAGATGCGCAACTACAATTACGTCATTAACTATGTGCCAAAAGACTTGAAAGACAAAATCAAGGCCGACGAACAGAACCCGTTAGTTTGCTACTATTACAACAAATTATTTATTTACAACAACCAAGACGGCGCTAAGGGTGTCAGCAACATTTGGCAACTGACAGAGCCTGAATACAAGGGCAAAATCTTTATCAAGGACTTGAGTAAAGAATCAGTCAACAAGAACTTTTTAGCTATGTTGACAAAGCCGGAAAATGCCGAGAAATTACAAGCAGCTTACAAAGAATACTACAAGAAAGATATTAAGTTGGACGAGGATTGCCAGAACGCTGGTTACCAATTCATCAAAGCTTTCTTGCCAAACGTTAGCTACGGTACAGGCGATGGCGATATTGCAACAGACTTGTCAAACGGCAACGGCAACAACTACGGCTTGATCGTTTTCTCCAAGTTGCGTGACGATAGCGTCAACCAAGAGAAATTGACAGTCAGCGCTTTGTCTGAACAGGCTATACAACCATTAAGCGGCTTTATGTACCCAATGTACATGCAAATCATCAGCAGCACCGACCGCCCATACACAGCTAGATTGTTCATCAACTTCATGATGTCCAAAGAGGGCTTCGAGGCAGCTTTCCACACCAAGGCCAAGGATATTGGTACTTATTCTGGTAATAGCACAATTGAAAGCTTGAAGGGCGACAAGAACCTTGATTTCTGGAAAGAGAAACTCATCGTTGAGGACCCTGAATACTTACAACAAGCTTATGCCAGTGGTGTCTTAGACTTCATCACAATGGCTGCAGCCTATCAAAAATAAGTAGTTTTAAGTGGACGCAGGTGGGGATTTAGGCCTGAGCTTAGCTCCTACCTGCCTTTTTATACCCAATTTTAGCTAGAAAGGTAGGCAATCAATAAATTATGCATAAGCGAACACATCGCCTCAAGGCTTTTTTTAGTCAGCCGGCCAATGTCATTCTCGTATTTTTTGCAGTGGCATTGACCTTATTGACACTTTACCCGTTGATTGAACTAGTCTATAACTCATTTGTCATCAATGCGACAGATGCAGCTATTTTTAGTGACTTGAAGAAAGGCATGCTCAGCTTGAGAAGCTGGCAAAAATTGCTGTTCACAAAAGCGAACAAATACAGCTTAATTAACTTCTATCGCCCCTTAGTCAACTCTTTGCTATATTCAATACTATCTGCTGTGTTAGCTTTAGTATTCGGCGGCTCTGTAGCTTGGCTGATGACAAGAAGCAACCTCAAGGCCAAAAAATGGATTTCAGCAGCCTTTGTTTTCCCTTACATTTTGCCATCGTGGACTTTGGCTTTGTTCTGGATCAACATGTTTAGAAACCCTAATGTCGGCATTGGTGTAGCTGGCTTTGTCTACTCTTTGACAGGCTGGTCAGCTCCAACCTGGTTCGTCTATGGCCTATTCCCGTTAGTTATCGTGAGTGGCTTACACTATGCGCCTTTTGCTTACATCTTTATCGGCGGTATCTTGCGTAATATGGATGCCAATTTGGAAGAGGCAGCAACTGTGTTGAAGACACCTAGATGGCGTATTTTCCAAGCCATCACCTTGCCAATTGTGAAACCAGCTGTTTTGTCCACCTTCTTGCTCGTCTTTGCCAGCGTCATGGGCTCCTACGCCGTGCCTGTTTATTTGGGTTCACCTGTCAACTTCTTTGTTTTGACAACCAAAATGAAAATGTTGCAGACAACGGCTGTCGGACAAGCCTACATCATTGCTATGTTCATGGTGGCAAGCGGTTCGTTTGTCTTGCTTTTGAACAATTTGCTCGTTGGCAAGCGCCAATCTTACACGACAGTTACGGGTAAATCTTCCCAGATTTCGTTAGTTGATTTGAAAGCCGGCAAATATATCATTTCCGTTATCCTGTGCATCTTGATGGTCTTCATCTGCGTCATGCCGTTAATTTCTTTCGCTTTAGAGTCAGTCTTAATCAAAGCTGGTGACTACTCCTTGTCCAACATGACATTGAACTATTGGATCGGTGGTCAAGGCTCAGTTACCAGTTTGGCTGGCGGCAGCACGGGTATTTTGTTAGATAGCTTAGTGTGGAAAGCAGGCAAAAACTCCTTGCTCTTGTCCTTTATCTGCGCTCTCTTAGCTGGTTCTAGCGGCTTAATCATCGGTTATGCAGTAGTTCGTAAGAAGAACACCAAATTGGCTAATTATGTAAGTGGTTTGTCATTCTTCCCTTACTTAATCCCATCCATGGCTTTCAGTGCCATCTACCTCGCCATTTCTAGCCAATTCTCATTCTTGGCGAACTCTTTCTGGCTCTTAATCTTAGTTGGTACGGTCAAATATCTGCCGTTTGCCTCCCGTTCTGGCATCAACTCAATGCTGCAGTTATCCAAAGAAATTGAGGAAGCGGCTTTAGTTTACGGCGTGTCATGGCCAAAACGCATGCTAAAAATCATCATGCCAATTCAAAAAGCAGCTATCATCTCAGGCTTCCTATTGCCATTTGTGTCATGTATGCGTGAGTTGTCACTGTTCGTCATGTTAGTCAGTGCTAAGACGCAGACATTAACCACAATTTTGATGGCTTACAGTGAAAAAGGTGCCAGCCAGTACGGAAACGCCATTAACTTGTTGATTATTATTCTCGTTTTAGTTGTTAATTTCTCAGTTAATAAGATAACTGGTGCATCAATTGACAAAGGTTTAGGAGGAAATTAAGATGCCAGAAATTATTTTGCGTAACGTTACCAAAAAGTTCCCTAACGGCTTCGTAGCTGTTGAAAATTTGAATATGACAATTGAGAATCGTGCCTTTGTCACTTTGTTAGGCCCATCTGGCTGTGGCAAAACAACCACTTTGAGAATGATTGCAGGCTTGGAAACTCCGACAGCTGGTACAATCACGATTAATGGCAAAGTCGTCTTCTCAGCCGATGAAGGCATCAACGTGTCCCCAGACAAGCGTGACATTGGCTTCTTGTTCCAGAACTATGCCCTCTGGCCGCACATGACAGTCTACAAAAATATCGCTTTCGGCCTAGAGAATCTCAAATGGTCCAAGGCCGATATTGAGAAGCGAGTAGCGGAATTACTCAAAATGCTTCAAATTGAGCAATTTGCTGAGCGCTATCCAGCTGAATTATCAGGCGGCCAACAGCAGCGTGTCGCTATTGCCAGAACCTTAGCCCCACGGCCACAAGTTCTGTTCATGGATGAGCCGTTATCGAACTTGGACGCGAAATTGCGTGGCGAAATGCGCACCGAGCTTAAGCGCCTCCATATCGATACTGATTCGACATTTATCTATGTTACACACGATCAGCTGGAGGCCATGACCTTGTCGAGCAAAGTCTGCCTGATGAAAAAAGGCGTTTTGCAGCAGTATGCGCCACCACTTGAAATTTACAATCGCCCGAGCAACGTCTTTGTCGCTGATTTCATGGGCAACCCTGCCATCAACCTTTTGCATCTAACGGTCAAAGAACAGCAGGACAAAGAGGCCGTACTTGATTTTGCAGGTAATGCACTCAAGTTCATGAGCGCCGAAGCTTTGCCTGAATTAGACGAAGAAATAATTGTCGCTATTCGCCCTGAGCATGTGGCAATTACAGAAGACAGCAAGCTAAAAGCCGTAGTTTATGCAACCTTGCCAACTGGTATGGAGACGACAGTTAAACTGAAAGTACAAGACCAATTAGTTTCGTCAGTTGTCTTTGGCAGCGTTGACTTCAATGCCGATGAAATGGTGAACTTAGACTTTAGAAAAGACAAGATCCTCATCTTTGATAAAGTAAGTGAAAAGTTCTTAGCTTCTGGTCGTTTAAGTGTAATTTAAGACTGCTATAATCTGAAAGAAGTTAGTATAAAAGGAAAAATATGAAAATTTTATTTGATTTGCATACGCACACTTTGATGAGTGGACATGCGTATAGTACCCCCAAAGAAAATATTCAAGCAGCGAAAGCCTTAGGCCTCGCTGCTTATGGCTTTTCAGATCATGGCCCGAGTATCAAAGGCGGGCCCGATGCTCTGTATTTTCAGCATTTTAGGATTTTTCCGAGGCAGTATGAGGGCATGTATGTGCTCTGTGGCGTCGAGGCTGCAATTTTGGACTACGAGGGACATATTGATTTAACTGGCAAGCCACTAGAACGAGTGGATTATGCTATTGCGAGTTTGCACCAATGGGCTTTGCCTAGTGGCACGCTAGAAGAAAATATGCAGGCTTATATTGGCGCAATGCGAAATCCATATGTTAAAATAATTGGACATCCTGACGATAGCACATATCCTGTAGACTATGAACAACTTGTGTTGGCTGCGAAGCAATATAAAGTTGCTTTGGAGCTTAATGAATCTTCGCTTGATCCAGCTTCTGTTCGAGCTGGGCAGGTTAGCGAAAACATGGCCAAGTTGATTTTTTACAGTATCAAACATGACTGGCCGCTAATTCTGGGCTCAGATGCGCATCATGAGTCGTACATTGGCCGCTTTGAACGTGTCTTACAGATTGTCAAAGAGGAGCATTTGCCTGAACGTTTGCTGTTGAATAGCAGCTTGGCGGGCTTGAAGCGTGTGCTAAATAAGCCAGAGCTAATTGAACAAGTTAGAGCTAATTAAGTAAGCCAGGGCTAATTAAATGAGTTAGAATTAAAAGATTAATAAGCAAGGAGAATAATTATGCAGCTGTTTTATCATATTGAAGAGATTGTGCAGATGTGGACGCCGGAGGCTGTCTTCTTGCGCTTAACGATTGCTGTGATTATCGGTGTAGTGATCGGCCTGGACCGTGAACTTAAAAATCGTGGTGCTGGTATTAAGACACATGCTCTAGTTTGCCTAGGTGCAGCTATAATTATGGTGGTGAGTGAGTACATTTTCCATACTTTCCCAACGGCTAAAGCTGATATGAACCGTTTGAGCGCGCAGGTTGTAAGTGGCATAGGTTTCCTCGGCGTTGGCACGATTATCGTCACCGGTAAAAACGTTGTGCGTGGTTTAACGACAGCAGCGGGCTTGTGGACTTGTGCTTGTGCGGGCCTTTCCATCGGTATTGGCTATCTTTGGCTGGCACTTTTAGCCTTGTTCTTTGCAATTTTCATCTATACGGTGCTCAATTTGCTTGAAAACAAAATCCAGCGTTTCTCCCGCTATTTCACGCTCTATCTTGAGCTAGAGTCAGCGGCTAATTTGCATGCCATTTTTGCCAAATTGCGTAAAGAAAATATGCGCTATCACCAACTGGAAATTGCCGACAGTTCTTGGCAAAAGGGCACGGTTTGGGTGACCTTGTCCGTGGAGTTAGATAATTACAAGCAGCGACCAATGCTTATTGAGTTCCTGCAGCAGGCAGAGGGTGTGCAATATTACGAGGGTATATAGAATCATTAGAGCGCCAATCTGATGTGCTTATTAAACGCCAGATACGAGTGCTTGTTAAGTGCCAGGTGCGAAGCGCTCATTAAGTGCCAGGTAATGCGCTATATAGTGAGCTATATTTGAGAAGTTATTTATATTTGAAAGTCACCTATTTTGAAAATCATTTCATGTAGGTGACTTTTTGTACATACTTGTAATTGCTAGTTTGCTTCTTTGGGCGTTGCTAGCTTTATCATTTAGGCATTATTAGTTCGCTTCTTTAGGCGAGGTTAGTTTTTGCGCTTTTAACACATCATTAATGGCGGCTTTGACTTTTTGCCAGTAAGTTTCTTTGACCGCTTGGGAATTTAGTTCGACACCACCATCTTTAGCTAGCGCAAGGACGTCTTTGTCGTTAGTAACTAGCTTGTCGGCATAGTCAGTTAGGAGCTCATAGCTAGTTGTGAGAGTCTCTTTCTGTTCAGGTTTAAGCTGGCTTAAGTATGCGCTGAATGCTTCTTCAAGGTTGGTGTAATCTATCTCGCTTGTGCAAAGCTCATTCAGCCATGTAGCTGCCGTGCCTGCGATTTGTAGGCTGCAACCAGCCGTGCCAGTGTGTAAGTTAGAGAGGGCATTGAAGAACTCGGTGAGTTTGGCTGCGTCAATTGGTTTAAGGGCCTTATTTGCTTCTGTGCTTGTAGCTGGCTGACTTTCTTGATTGGGGCTATCTGTAGTAACGGTAGATGTTAAAAGCGGTTTACTTTCGCTAGCTTCGCTGATGGTGTTAATTGACTTCTTGGGCGCTTGACTGCTACAACTTGCCAAAGTCAAGCAGAGACTTGTTAGAATGCAGATACGAACGTATTTTTGCATAATATCACCTTCTTTATATATTTTGTTAGCTTAGAGCGGTTGTGTCAAGAAAGTTGGTGTAAATTCCTTTCAGTTAATAAGCAATTGGGCGATAACGTCGCCTTGGCTTTTAACTTCTAGTGTTGCTAACTGTTTCTCAGTTACTTCGACTAATCCTTCTAGTTCAAATTTCTTTAGAACATTCGTATCTAGATATTTTCTCTGTGACCATTTTTCATTTTCATCTATCAATATTGACCCCAGTATCCTTACGGAGGTTTGACAGTTGAGATAAGTAAACAATTTGTAGACATGCGAGAATTCAGGGCTAAAAACTCTCTTTTTTGTCAATTTTGCCTCTTGTTTAGTAATTTTTTCATGGCTTCTTCATGGTTTCTTATGAATAGGGCTTTAAGTAATTCCGTTTCTAGTGTAATATTAATTTGAGCCATTTTGGTCCTCCAGTTTGTTTATTTGCATTTTTATTATAACTGAAAGGGTCATCTTGGCTTTCCTTTTTTACACCAACTTAGTTTACACTATCTATTCACGCATGAAAAATATGTTATTTGGAGAAAAAATACCCTTTGCTGAAATCATGTTTTCGCTTAAAGAGTATGAAAAGGCTTTCAATAATACAATTTCCACTGTGTCTCCGAGCCCTAGCATAATGCCTGCTAATCTTATATAATTTAAGGATACTATTTAATTGGGAGAGATGTATGCAAGAGGTTAGAACACGTTTTGCACCTAGCCCTACGGGCTTCATGCATATTGGTAATTTAAGGACAGCTTTATTTGAGTATTTGGTCGCTAAATCGAATGATGGTAAATTTATTTTACGCATTGAAGATACAGACCAGAAACGCAAAGTCGAAGGCGCACTTGAGAAAATTTACAACACTCTAGAGAGCGTGGGCATGGACTATGATGAAGGCCCAGACAAGCCAGGCGAAGTAGGTCCATACGTTCAGAGCGAACGCCTTAACATGTATTTACCTGAAGCTTTGAAACTGGTCGAAAGTGGCCATGCTTATTATTGCTTCTGCAGCGAAGAACGCTTAGCCAAATTACATGAAGAATTAGCTGCCAAAGGCGCTTCATTCATTGGCTATGACCGTCATTGTCGCAACTTAAGTGCCGAAGAAGTCAAAGCCAAATTGCAAGCTGGTGAGCCTTATGTCATTCGTCAGAAAATGCCAGATACAGGCGAAACTACCTACCATGATGAAGTATATGGCGACATCACCGTGCAGAACAACACCTTAGAGGACCAAGTTTTGGTTAAGAGCGATGACTACCCAACTTATAACTTTGCAAACGTTGTAGATGACCATTCCATGCAAATTACACATGTAGTTCGTGGCTGCGAATACCTAAGCTCTACGCCTAAATACGTCTTACTCTATGAAGCATTTGGCTACAAACAACCCAAATACATCCACCTACCATTAATTAATGGCCCAGATGGCAAGAAATTATCCAAACGCCATGGCGCAACTTCCTATGAAGAACTGATTCAGCAAGGCTTCTTACCAGAGGCAGTTATCAACTACTTGGCTTTACTTGGTTGGTCACCAGCTTCGACCACAGAATTGTTCACGTTGCAAGAATTAGAACAAGCCTTTGATATTGCTCATATTGCTAAAGCTCCAGCGGTGTTTGATATTGAGAAACTCAAATGGTTCAACGCCCAATACATCCAGAAGAAGACAGTAGATGAGTTCTATGCCCTCATTCAACCAGAACTTAAGCAATTGACAGAAGGCCAGAGTGAACTTGCTGAGAGATTACAAGCCAACAGCGAACTTTTAGCTCGCATTTTGCAACCACGCTTGAACGTTATCACGGAAGTTACAGACAAATTGAGCTTCCTACCAGCTTTGCCGAACTACAGCAACGACTTATTTGTTCATAAGAAGATGAAAACTACGCTTGAATCCAGCTTAGAGATCTTGCACGCCGTTTTGCCTGAATTTGAGCAACTAGATAGTTGGACAGAAGCAGCTTTACATGGTGTGATGATCAACTACGCAACTAGCCATGAACTCAAAAACGGTAAAGTCATGTGGCCAGTTCGGGTGGCAGCTACTGGTTTACAAGTGAGCCCAGGCGGAGCTAGTGAAGCGCTTGTTTTGTTAGGCAAACAAGAATCTTTGAAACGACTAGAACAGGCTATAGAACAGCTTAAAGCCGAGTTAGCAGAAGCATAAGCTTTATTTTTGAGAAAGAGGCAAGAAAGAGTATGAAAGAGAATGAAACGGCGATAGACGTAAATATAGAGACAGAGCCTGAAACAACGGCTAGCACCAACTTTATTCATCAGATAATTGACGAAGAATTGCAACCAGGCGGCCGTTGCTACGGTAAAACTGTACATACCCGTTTCCCGCCAGAGCCAAATGGCTACTTACACATCGGCCATGCAAAGGCTTTGTACATTAACTTCTCAACAGCTGAGAAATACCACGGCCTATGCAACTTGCGTATGGATGATACTAACCCAGTCAAAGAGGACACAGAGTACGTTCAGGCTATACAAGACGATATTCATTGGTTAGGCTTTGATTGGCAAGATCGTTTCTTCTATGCTTCCAGCTACTTTGACAAAATGTACAACTTCGCTATTGAACTTATCAACAAGGGTCTTGCCTATGTCGATGAATCAAGCTCTGAAGAAATCAAAGCTGCTCGTGGTACTTTGCAAGAACCAGGTACCGAAAGCCCATATCGGAATCGTCCAATCGAAGAAAGCATAGCTTTATTTGAAAAGATGAAGAGTGGCGAGGTGGAAGATGGCAAAATGGTTTTGCGTGCCAAAATTGATATGGCAAGCGGCAACATGAACATGCGTGACCCTGTCATCTACCGTGTCTTACACAAAGAACATCATCGTACAGGCAATAAATGGTGCATTTACCCAATGTACGATTTCGCACATCCAATTGAAGATGCACTTGAGGGCATTACTCATTCACTTTGCAGCTTGGAATTTGAAGACCACCGCCCACTCTATGATTGGGTAGTCAATAACATTTCAGTAGAATGCAAACCTCGCCAAATCGAATTTGCTCGCCTCGGCATGTACAACACTGTCATGAGCAAGCGTAAATTGCGTGAATTGGTCGAACAGGGCATCGTAAGCGGTTGGGACGATCCTCGGATGCCGACGCTCCGTGGTTTAAGACGCCGTGGCTATACACCTGAAGCTGTTAGAACATTCATGGAAGGCGTAGGCATTACCAAACAACCTAACATGATTGAATATTCCTATCTGGAGCATTGCTTGCGTGACGACTTGAACAAGCGTGCGACTAGAAGAATGGCTGTCTTGCACCCAATTGAGCTAGAGATCGTCAACTATCCTGAGGAGCAAAAAGAAATTTTGATTTCTCAGAATAACCCAGAGCAGCAAGACGCTGGCACTCGTGAAATTACATTCTCCAAGCACCTCTACATTGAACGTGACGACTTTATGGAAAATCCGCCAAAGAAATATTTCCGCCTCTTCCTAGGCAATGAAGTACGCCTCAAAGACGCTTACATCGTGAAGGCCATCTCATTTGATAAAGATGAGCAGGGCAACGTCACAAAAGTCTACTGCGAATACGACCCAACAACTAAGAGTGGTAAAGATTGCCGCAAGGTTAAAGGCACAATTCACTGGGTAGACCAAAGCACCTGTGTCACGGCAGAAGTTCGCTTGTATGAGCAACTGTTCTCAGCTGAACAACCAGATCAGGCAGAGAATTACAAGGATTGCTTGAACCCAAATTCTTTGGAAATTTTGCATGATGCTAAACTTGAAGCTAGCTTAGGCCAAGCCAAGAATGGCGACAATTTCCAATTCATGCGCTTGGGCTATTTCGTCTTAGACAACAAAGATAGCAAACTAGAACACCTAGTCTTCAACAAAACAGTCGGCTTGAAAGATGGCTTCAAATTGAAGAAATAACGCTGTGAGCGTCCTAGAAAGTTAGTGCATGAAAAACTTAGATGCTCGTAAAATCTTGCATAAAGAGCAAAAACTCACTCTGTCCATTCGAAGCTTTAACGCTGAGGGGCAGGGTGTTGCTCGTTTTGAGGGGATAACTATATTCGTGATGGCCGCCTTGCCAGGCGAATTAGTCAAAGCTGAATTAACGCTTGTCAAAAAGACCTATGCTGTCGCTAAATGCCTAGAGGTTGTAAAAGTAAGCGCTGAACGCACCAAGCCAATTTGCACTCATTACGGCCTTTGTGGAAGTTGTGCGCTCCAACATATGACATACGCTGTCAGCTTAAACTTCAAGCAAGCCAAAGTTAAGGCCGCTTTAAGCTCGATTACCAAATTGGCTGAAACGCAGATTGACAGCTTAGTTAAGCCCACTTTAGCTTCCCCCAAGCAGACTAATTATAGAAACAAGCTCGTTTACAATTTCGCTAGAGCGGAGACTGCTACAACAGCTGAAAGTGCGGTTGCGCTTAATAAGCCAAGCTACCTGACTAATACCCATGACAGCAATACAATGTATAATGTGGCTAGAAGTGAGTTCGTGCAAAGCAATTTGCCCTTTAAGTTAGGCTTTTTTGCCCCAAAATCACATAAGGTGATAAATTTGGACGCTTGCCCAGCGGAATTTGAAGATGCAGCTTTAATTAGGCAGGCGTTGCGCCATGTGTTTAGTCAGGCTGAATTTATAGAGCAAGCGAAATTGCTCAAGTTAGAGCCGCTTTTCTATGATGAAGCGACCAATACAGGCCTCTTTAAGCGCCTGATGCTTAGATATAGCAATTTGGAACAGGCTACGCTCTTAACTTTTATCCTTAATTTAGAAGCGAAGCATTACACTGACAAGATAGCTGAGTTTTTCCGTGAAATAGCAGCTAACGTGGCCAAAGAAGTTAAGATAGCAGGGTGCTTGGTCAATTTTCAGCCAGAAGCGACGAACAAAATTTATAGCAATGATTTTAAGCTAGTTGCAGGCAAAGCTAGCGTGCGTGAAAATTTGCATGTAGCTGGTTGGGATTTCAGCTATGAGATTGGCGCAGCGGATTTCTTCCAGGTGAACCCAAGTTGCGCAGAGGTGCTGTTTACGACCGCCCTAGACAATTTGCATCTAACAGGCAGCGAATGTGTCTATGATTTGTATTGTGGGACTGGCAGTATCAGTTTGCCGTTAGCAAGTTGGGCAAAGTCTGTCATTGGCATTGAAATTGTGCCGTCTGCTATTTTGCATGCCAAACAGAATCAGGTTCTGAACAAGTTAGACAATGTGGATTTCTATGCTGGTGATGCTGGCGAGCTTTTCCCTAAGCTGTTCAAAGCAGGCAAATTAGCTGATGTTGTTGTCGTTGATCCACCCCGTAAAGGTTTGGACCATGCTACGATAGATACGATTTTGGCGATGCAGGCTGAAAAAGTGCTGTATGTGTCTTGCGACCCAGGCAGCTTGGCTAGGGATTTGGTGGACTTATTAAAAACCGGCATGTATAAGCTGAAACTCGTGCAGCCAGTAGACATGTTCCCCGGGTCGGAACACGTCGAGAGTGTTGTATTGATGTCAAAAGTTACATCCTAACAAGTAAAAAAATATGTAGTAAATAAAAGGCTTTTCAGAGGGCTATCGTTAATGAGTACGATTGGCTGTTGGAAAGCCTTTATTTTTGTGATCGGAAATGGATAATAAAGATTTGAATTCTAGGAGGGCTTATCTTTTAACGATATTAGTGACAATATTCATAGCCAAACGAAGGTTCTAAAATGATTATGTAGATTTTGATACAGTTCATTATATATTTTACAACAACTTTACCAACCTTGTCTTTTGAACTTTACAAGCAGTATGTAATCTTACCATTATGAAAGGAAAAAAACCACAAAATAAGAAATGACGAGGTGTTGACTATGAAAATCAAAAAAATGTTGTCGATTGTTGCAGTAGGTGTGCTTTGCCTGGGTGTTTTAACGGCATGCGGAGGAAAGACGAGTCAGGAAAATACAGTTCGCGATGAGAAGACTGGTTCGTCTTCTGTTTCCACGGACGGTTCTACATCCATGGAAAAAGTCATCGGCATTTTGGGAGAATCATTTCAAAATGATACGGGGATTACATTTACATATAATCCTACCGGATCTGGTTCAGGTATAAAAGCAGTTTCAGAGGGACGATGTGATATAGGATTGTCTTCTCGAAATTTAAAGGACGAAGAGAAGGCATCTGGTCTTACAGAAACGGTACTCGCCTATGACGGTATCGCAATCATTGTAAATCCCGATAATCCGATACAGAATTTAAGCCTCACAGATATTGCAGGGATTTATACAGGAAAAATTACTAACTGGTCTCAGGTGGGAGGTAAGGATGGAGAGATTGTTGTGATTGGTCGTGAAGCCGGTTCCGGTACCCGTGATGGATTTGAATCTATTACAGAGACTAAAGGCGCCTGCAAGTATCGACAGGAACTTACTTCAACAGGCGATGTCATTACTACTGTTGCGCAGAATCCGAATGCTATAGGTTATGCATCTGCTGCATCTGTTAAGAATTCTGTCAAAGCTCTGACGGTTGATAAGGTAGCAGTTAACGAGAAAAATATAAAAAATGGAAGTTATACCGTGCAGCGTTCCTTTGTACTAGTAACAAAAAAAGATAGGAAACTTTCGGATGCAGCAAAGAAATTCTTTGACTATGCAACATCCAAGACATCTAATGGTCTGATTTCTAAAGCAGGTGTCGTCCCTGCAAATTAAGAATAGGATAGCAGGGTGGATATAGTACAGGATGTAGTGTCTCCGCTTGTCGAGGTAAAAGTTTATGAAAAAAAAACAAAGGATTGAAAATATTATCCATGGACTGTTCCTTCTGCTGGGCTTAATGACAGTTGGCTGTGTGCTTCTGATTACTGTTTATTTAGTCATATCGGGAATTCCAGCTATTCATAAGATCGGTCTTATAAAATTCCTTTTCGGAACAGAATGGACACCTACTAAGAAGAATCCTCAATATGGGATTCTGCCGTTTATCCTTACAAGTATTTATGGTACGGCAGGTGCGGTTCTACTTGGGGTCCCGGTTGGATTTTTTACGGCTGTATATCTGTCAAAAGTAGCAAATTCAAAAATCAAAGAACTTATGCAGTCCTTCGTAAGTCTGCTTGCAGGAATTCCATCTGTTGTCTATGGTCTCGTTGGCATGTTAATTTTAGTACCGGGAATTCAAAGGTTTTTTCATGTTCCGAACGGAGCAAGTTTGTTGGCGGCAATGCTTGTGCTTGCCATTATGATCCTGCCTTCGGTAATTAAGATGTCCGTTACTGCACTGGATGCAGTACCAAAGGAATATGAAGACGCTTCTCTTGCTTTGGGAGCGACGCAGATAGAAACCTACTTCCGAGTGTCTGTTCCAGCGGCGAAAAGTGGAATAGCCGCTGCAATAGTACTTGGTATCGGTCGGGCAATCGGAGAGGCGATGGCAGTAATGATGGTGGCAGGCAATGTTGCCAATATGCCGGATTCCCTGTTTCAAAGCGTGCGTTTTTTGACCAGTGCAGTTGCCAGCGAAATGTCATATGCCGGCGGATTGCAGAGAGAAGCTCTGTTTTCTGTCGCCTTGGTTTTGTTCCTGTTCATCATGCTTTTGAATGCTACATTAAATTTCTTTTTGAAAAGGGGTGTCAAATAGGAAATGAATACAGAATATCGCAAACTAAGACGAAAGCAATATGAAGTGTTCATGAAAGGACTGATGTATATTTGCACCGGTTTGACAGCAGCCGTTTCATTATTTTTGCTGGTTTATGTTTTGGTAAAAGGATTGCCAGGTATCAACTGGACTTTTTTATATACATCACCCAGTTATATCAGTGACCGTATTGGCATTTTACCGGATATTCTGAATACCTTGTACATTATGATTGCGGCCTTGCTGATTGTGCTGCCACTCGGCGTTGGGGCAGCAATCTATTTGACAGAATATGCGACAAATCAAAAGATAGTTTCTGCCATTGAATACACGGCAGAGACACTGTCGGGTATTCCATCGATCATTTATGGGTTGGTGGGTATGCTGATATTTGCAAACCATATAGGAACCAGCCTTTTGGCAGGAGCGTTGACACTTGCAGTCATGAATTTGCCGATTATTATGCGAAATACACAGGAGAGTTTAAAAAGTGTTCCAATGTCCTATCGTGAAGGAGCGTTCGGACTTGGTGCTGGAAAATGGCGTGTGATACGCACAGTAGTCATTACCGGATGTGTGGACGGTGTCATTACCGGCTGTATTTTATCCGTAGGAAGAATATTAGGAGAATCCGCTGCACTTCTTTTCACCGCAGGATTTGCCCATACGCTGCATGGATTTGTAGACAGCCTTATCTCTCCCGGAGCAACGCTTACCGTCAGTTTATATGTTTATGCAAAGGAAAATGGAGAATTTGGCATTGCTTTTGCGATTGCCGCAATACTTATGCTTTTAGCATTGATGATAAATCTTGCGGCTGAAATGACACAGAAATATTATACCAAGAAGAGAAATGAGCGATAAATGAAGAAAGGAAAGAAACATATGGGTTCAATCATTACTGCCAAAGATTTGTGTCTCTGGTATGGCGAACATCAGGCTTTGAAAAAGATCAATATTGAAATTCCGGAAAAGAGTATTACTGCATTGATTGGGCCGTCAGGGTGTGGAAAGTCTACTTTTTTAAAGACATTGAATCGCATGAATGATCTGATTCCGTCCGTAAAAATTAGCGGAGATATTTATTATAGGGAAGAGGATATTTTTGCACATCATGTTGATGTCAATGAATTGCGTAAACAAATAGGAATGGTATTTCAAAAACAGAATCCGTTTCCGATGAGTATTTATGATAATGTCGCCTACGGTCCGCGAACTCATGGAACAACAAATCGAGCACGTTTGGATGAGATTGTTGAAAAGGCACTTCGAGGTGCTGCAATTTGGGATGAAGTTAAAGATCGTCTGAAGAAAAATGCATTGGGGTTGTCCGGTGGTCAGCAACAAAGGCTTTGCATTGCCAGAGCTTTGGCAGTAGATCCGGATGTCCTTTTGATGGATGAGCCGACAAGTGCCTTGGACCCGATTTCAACCTCTAAGATTGAGGAATTGGTTATGGAACTGAAAAAAGATTATACTATCGTCATGGTAACGCATAATATGCAGCAGGCAGTTAGGGTCTCGGATTATACAGCATTTTTCCTGCTTGGTGAACTGGTGGAATTTGGGGCAACGGACAATATTTTTGACCAGCCACAGGATAAAAGAACTGAAGATTATATTACGGGGAGGTTTGGATAATGAGGAATCAATTTGACAAGCAAATGGATGAACTTAATACCCAGCTGATCCGAATGGGAGCTATGTGTGAAGAAACAATCGCAGGGGTAACGAAATCCTTGTTTGAAGGAAATGTAGTGTTAGCAAGAGAGAAGAAAGAGCATGCCAGAGAAATTGATCAATTGGAAAGAGACATTGAACAGCTCTGTATGAAATTACTCTTGCATCAGCAGCCGGTAGCAGGTGATTTGCGTCAAATTTCTGCTGCACTTAGAATGATTACCAATATGGAACGAATCGGGGATCAAGCGGAGGACATTGCAGAACTTGTCATTTTATTGAATGGCAGTCAGATAAAAGAGGCAGAACTTATCGATGATATGGCTCTAGCAACTGTAAAAATGGTAACAGACAGTGTGGATGCATTCGTTCGGAAGGATATAGCACTTGCAGAAAATGTGATTTTGGAAGATGACATTGTAGATGATTTTTTCGACCGTATGAAAAATACAGTTGTAGAATTGATTATAAAACAATATGTGGATGCCGAATCGGCACTGGATTTTTTTATGATTGCCAAGTATCTGGAGCGTATCGGAGATCATGCAGTCAATATTGCCGAATGGATTATTTATGCAATGACAGGAAAGCATAAGGAGGGGGGAAAATGATATGGTGTGTAGAAGATGATGAAAACATTCGAGAAATAGAGATATACACATTAAATTCCACTGGGTTTGAGGCAATAGGATTTTCCGATGGATTGCAGTTTTGGAATGCCATTCAAAAAGAAAAACCAGAATTGGTGATACTGGATGTGATGCTTCCGGGAATGGATGGCGTGGAACTTTTAGGTAAGATGAAGCATTCGCTGGAACTGGAAAATATTCCGGTCATTATGGCAACGGCGAGAGGTGCTGAATATGAAAAAATTCAGGCACTGGATTTAGGCGCCGATGACTATATTGTGAAACCATTTGGTGTGATGGAATTGGTGTCACGTGTAAAAGCAGTCTTACGCAGATGTCAGAAAGGACGGGTTTCCAAACTTTTGCAACTGGACAGTTTAATTCTGAATTTAGACGAGCGAACGCTTACAATAGAAGGAGAGCGTGTTATTCTTACCTTTAAGGAATTTGAACTCCTACATTTATTTTTATCCCATTCGGGAACAGCTTTTACGAGAGAACAGCTTTACAATTTGGTTTGGAATACCGATTGCATGGGAGACAGTCGAACACTAGATATGCACATTAAAACCCTGAGAAAAAAATTAGATCGGTATGGAAAATGCATTGAAACGGTTCGTCATATCGGTTATCGATGGAGGCTGAGATATGAGCAGTAAAATTTTTAAATCCATTCTTTTGGTTGCTTTCAGTACATTGTTAGGCACGCTTCTGATTATTACTGCCTGTATGTTTGACTATTTTGAAACGGTTCAAAAGAATCAGTTGGTAGATGAATTATCAATCGCCGCACGGGGAACGGAGGCTGCAGGAGAGGATTTTTTAAATCAACTTGATTCAAAAAATTATCGCATCACATGGGTTTCCAAAAAGGGAAAAGTGTTGTTTGACAATGAAACTAATCCCGCTAACATGGAAAATCATGCCGATAGAGAAGAAATCAAAGAAGCGTTTGAAAATGGAACGGGTAGCAGTTCCCGCTATTCCACAACACTGACAGAAAAGACATTGTACGAGGCAGTAAGGTTAACAGATGGCACAGTTTTACGAATTTCTGTCAGTCGCATCACAGTGGTTGTACTTCTTCTTGGCGTGATACAACCGATTCTTATCATTGGTATTCTTGCTATTCTTCTGTCAGCGGTATTGGGAAAACGTATGGCAAAGCACATTGTTGACCCTTTAAACAGATTGAATTTAGATAACCCACTAGAAAATGATACCTATGAAGAACTATCTCCTCTATTACGCCGCATTCAATGGCAGCAAAATGAGATACAACGAACACTTTCCTGTTTGAAACAGAAACAGGATGAATTTCATCAAATCACCAGCAATATGCGTGAAAGTTTGATTTTACTGGATAATGCTGGGGCAATTATTACTATCAATCTATCAGCACAAAAACTGTTCCGTGTGACTGATACCTGTATTGGAAAAAACATCATTGAGGTTGACCGCCATCAAAATATTCGTGATTTCATGCAAGAATCTATGGAAAACGGGCATGCAGAGTTCAGAGAACATCGAAACGGACGAGAGTATCAGTTTGATCTGAGCAGGATCTTGTCCGATGATGAGGTGGTTGGAACGGTTATTTTGGCGTTTGATATTACGGAACAGGCAGAGGCAGAGAGAAGGCGCCGGGAATTTACAGCAAATGTGTCCCATGAACTTAAGACACCACTTCAGGGAATCATAGGCTATACAGATTTAATGGAAAGTGGCCTTGCCAAACCGGAAGATATTCCCCGCTTTGTGGGACATATCAGAAAGGAAGCAAGCAGACTGGTGACGCTCATTGAGGATATTATTCGGTTATCGCAGTTGGATGAAGGGACAGATATGCCCATTTCCGAGGTTTCGCTTGGTAATCTGGCGGATGAAGTCTGTGAAACACTCTTTGACTCTGCAAAATCAAAAAATATTTCACTTTCATGGAGCGGTTCTGATGGAAATATGTGCGGGGTACAAAGACTTCTCTATGAAATTATCTATAATCTCTGTGATAATGCAATTAAGTATAACAGGAGTGGTGGCAGCGTGAAAATTGCTGTTTCCGAGGACGATAAGCATGTCAGACTTGAGGTAGCAGATACGGGTATTGGGATTCCAGAAGAACATCAAGAGCGTGTCTTTGAACGATTTTACCGTGTGGACAAAAGCCATTCCAAACAGTCCGGCGGTACCGGACTCGGACTTAGCATCGTAAAACATGCTGTGACATATCACCATGGAAAGATAACGTTAGAGAGTGAACCGAATCAAGGGACTGTGATTACTGTAGAGTTTCCCAAAAAATCATGTAGCTGATTCGGCAAAATATGACTAACACATCTATTCAGATGTTTTATTAACGATGTCAAGGGCTGATTAGGTGGGTGCAAATTTGCCTTTGTGTAGCAGGGGTTTGCGAGGGCTATCGTTAAAAGGTTTGGTATACGGCGGCTGTAAGATAGCTCGGCGTGATTTTTGAGTGCGATTTTTCTGTATGAGGGAACATGTCTACGCTATAGGGTCGAGTGCACAGGATGTTAACGTTAAAAAGTGCACCCACTTTGCACCCACCCTGTGAAGTGTGGATATACAGTATTACAAGCATAATATAGTAAGAAATAATATGATGCTCTAAATCAAAGTTTCAGAGTACAGAGCAATAGTTTCAGAGTTCAAAAGCAAAGCTTCATTGTATACAACACGTAATGAAGCTAGATGGGAGCGTAATGAAAATAGACGAGTAAATAACGGATATACAATATATAAAGTATGAGTTGTAAAATAAATTGTCGCAAATAGAATAAAAAAGGTTCCATTGAGGACTTCATTCAAGTAAACTTTTGTTATCAGGCAAAAGAAGAATGGAGAGACCAATGGAACAAATCAATAATATCATTAAAAAAAGAAAATGGAAACAAATAACTGAACGAGATAGATACAAAATCGAAGCATTATTGGCTTCAGGAATGAGACCAAGCGCCATTGCCATGCAAATAGGATGTTCAAAGCGAACAATAGAAAGAGAACGAAAAAGAGGACTGACAGAGCAATTAAGAACGGCAACAAAAAACATACTTGAAAAAGGAGATGTACAGAAAGTTCATGTCTACTTTGCAGATGTAGCACAAGAAAAGCATGAAAGAGCAAACATGAACAAAGGAAGGAAGGAATCTGAAGATTGGCTCAGATCATGAACTGGTAAAATTCATAGAAAAAAAGATTGGAAAAGAGCATTGGTCTCCTGAAGCAGTAATTGGATATATAGAGGCAAAAGAACTGCTATTTAAGACAAGCATATGCGTGAAGACACTGTACAACTACATAGATAAAGGCTTGTTTCTGGGAATAAGTAACAAAGAGTTATTACACAAGAAGAAAAGCAAAAGAAGGCAACATAGAGTAAGAAGCGTATCATTGAATAATCGAAATGGTAAAAGCATAGAAGATAGACCAATTGAAGCAGAAAACAGAGAAGAGTTTGGGCATTGGGAAATTGATTTGGTGATTGAGAAAAAAGGAACAAAGCCTGTAATACTAACGATAGTTGAAAGAAAGACACGAAAATCACTTTATGTGTTAGTAAAAAACAAAACACAAAATAAAGTGATAAAAGGGATAAGAAAGCTAAAAAGACGAGTAGGAGGAGACTTTAGCCAAGTATTTAAAACAATAACAGCAGACAATGGCTCGGAGTTTTTAGATGGAATGGGAATAAAAAGAGCATCAGGATGCAATGAAGTATATTATGCACATCCATATAGCAGCTATGAAAGAGGCAGTAATGAAAACGGAAATGGCATATTACGCAGATTCTTACCTAAAGGAACAGATTTTTCAAGAATAACGAAAAATGAGCTGCAAAGAATTGAAGATTGGGTTAATAATTATCCGAGAAAAATCTTTAAATTCAAGTCTGCAAATGAGATGTATTGTGAAGCGATGTAACAAAAGTTTGGATTTATGGTGCGACAATTAAACTTGCAACTCGCCATACAATATATAAAGGCTAGTCAATATAGATTTTTTCTTGTATAATTAGCACAAGAAAAATTAGCATAAAAGACTGACAAAATCCTTGACAGACAGACAGCATAGATCTGTCCATTTTCACGTAGAATTTTTTAATTGGCAGAAATGTATACCTGATGGATAGGTATGTATTCCTGCCTATTTTTATGCAATTTTTAAAAACAATAAAAAGAACATTATTAGATTGATAAGGAGGAGAATATGAAAGCATTATTGAAAAAGACAATGGGTCTATTGATGGCAACATTAGTAGCGTTTGGTGTAATGGTTGGAACTACGCAGGCATTTGCTGATGGAAGTGCGGAAACAGTTAAGCAAGACGCATTAGAGAAAAACAATAAAACCGCTACGAAACTCGATGGTAAGTTAACAACAAACATTTCATTGTCGTTCCCGGGTAAGGAAGACGTACTTGCGCAAGATATAGTATTTGTGCTGGATAAGAGTGGTGCAAGTGATCAAGAAGGAATTTCAGCTCAAGCAAAGGGATTTCTTGAAGATATAAAAAAGCAAGCCAGTATGAATGGCTTGAACATAAAAATTGGTGTAGTTTCATTCTCTGGAATAGCATCAGCTAAACAAGAACTAGCAGATATTGTGACTAACTACGATACTATAACCGGCAAATTAGGTAAGTCTTGGGGTAGAGGAACAAATCTTCACGCAGGACTTTTGTGCGCAAAAGAGATGCTTGATAACGATAAGTCTGTCAGTGCAAAAAACAAGCATATTATTTTAATCACGGATGGCGCTACGTATCTTTATTGCAAAGATCAAGGTGAAGGGGAGAAAAAGGCATATCAAATTCCGTACACTCGTTCTTTTGGCGACCCTAAAGCACAAACCGATCCAACAACTCAGGCACCCTATACGAACGGCACTGACATGCAAGGTGGCATTTGGGAGTATCAAAGCCGCGAATATAATCTGAAAAATGATTGGAAGAAGTTTAACGGTACTGATGTGAACTTCATCTTCTCCTATGCTATGGGTACTGCTTGGCCGAGGGATACGAATAAACAGGAAAACAAGGATAAACCTAAGCCAAGTATTAAATACCTTGGTGAATATCTTGATTACTATCGCCAACAAGAGCAGGATGCTAATGCAAATTGGGCTCAGTACGAATACAAATACTTTGGTGGTACTAGAAAAACAAATCCAATTAATATCAATGCTCCAGCGAATATCGACATTGCCTTCATGAAGGCTGATGATGTGTTTCAAGAAATGGTAAAAGCCGGTTACCAAATGAACGTGTATTACAAGAATAAGGCTGATTTTGATGGATCTCTATTCTTGAAGTATCTCGCACGTAATTCCAATAAGGGCGAGCTTAATACCGATTTTCAGCAGCTCAAGAAGGAAGTGCTCGAAAAAGTAGCAAAAGGTTCAACGGTTGTCGACTATATTGGTAATGATTTTGATTTTGTCAATGACGTCAAAGAATTAAGCCTCAAGGTTGCTAATAATACTTTAAACGCTGAAAAAATTACTGATATAACTCTTGGTAAAGACGATGCTCATTTTGGCTCTGGTAAAAATGCAGACAACACGTATAGATATGAGCTAATCTACAAGAAGGCCGATGCTAATGACGGCAACAAAGAAAAGCTTATACTGAAAATCAACGAGACGGTTTATCCAAAAACGGCTGTAACGCTGAATTACAAAGAAAAGCTGGTTAATGTGCCTACAGAAGCTGGCACTCACAAACTTAATACCAACGAGAGTGCCACTTTGAAGCCAGTTGATGCTAATGGTAAGCAGGGTGATGATGTTGCATTTCCGGTTCCTCAAGTGGAATACGTTGTGAAAGCTATGAACAGCACGGTTACTTTCAAGGATGGCGATAAGACGCATGCGACAGTAAAGGTAGAAACCGGTAAGGCTATTGATACTGATTCGTTGACTAATGAGTCTATGCCGAAGAATCCAACGAAGGCCGGTTATACCTTCAAGGAATGGAATACGAAGGAAGACGGTAAAGGTACTGCGTTTGATGGGAAAACTACTGTTAATGGTGATATGACTGTATACGCTGTTTACACGAAAGATCCTGTACCAAATCCGGATCCGACTCCGAATCCTCCGGCACCAAATCCGGATCCAACTCCAAACCCACCTACACCTACACCGGATCCAGTGCCTAATCCACCGACTCCAGAACTAAAGCCAAATCCTCAGACACCAGCTCCTCAGCCGCAGCCTGAAAAGCATATTGGCATGATTCCTAAGACGGGTGAATCAGCATCGTTTGCAGGCTTACTTGCAGCGCTTGGTTTCTCGATTGCTGGACTTGCAATTCTTCGTAAGAAGAAAATGACGGAAGAAAACAATAAGTAAGCACGCTTGTTTTAAGTAACTAGCATTGTTTATTAGAAGATGGCTCTAGCGATATGTTAGAGCCATCTTTTTGTATGCTATTTTTTAAGTGTTATTTGAGATGTAAGCTTTCTTATTCTAAATAAGAAATAGTATGATGCTTTAAGTCAAAGTTTCAGGATTCCTATAAATAGTTTCAGAGTTTCAAGCAAAAGTTTCAGGGTTCAAGGGCAAGGTTTCATTGTATCCAACACGTAATGAAACTAGAGATAACTTTACAGGAAATGATACAAAGTTTGGTGGCTGTTGCTTAGAAGAACACTGTAAATAAGGGCTTATTGTAGGCTTGCGAAACGGAAGAACGTGAATGAAAGTCTAGCGTGAATTGATGCTGGATTTTTTCTTTTTAGGGGTGTCTTTTTTGCTTTATGGGGTGTGTGCGATTTATACAAGGGGGTGTTCTTTTACTTCTTAGGGGGTCTATAAGTGCTTGACTTATTCCGGAGGCTGAGTGATGTATAGACTACAGGGAGGATAAGTCAATGCGAGAATTAAAGAAAATACTGCAAGACGAGATGGTTCATTTAGTAGGGCTAGCTGGCAACGAACTCAAAAGAGCAATAAGCAAGCCATTTGATAGTGAGTTCGTTGGCGATTACAAACTATTTTATAGATGTTGATGATGAATTCAAAAAATAACTAGATAATCGATATAGACTATCTCTTGATTTTTCTAGTATATACTAATCATAGAAACATAAGATTATATAAGGAGGGAGTACTTTGAAAATATTAATCATAGAAGATGACAAAGGCTTGGTTGCGACACTAAAAGAATTTCTTGAACAAGAAGGGTACTTTGTGGATTACTTATATAGCCTTGATGATATTGAAGATTATGTATTACTGAATAAATACAATCTAATAATTCTTGATGTCATGCTCGGAGAAAGAAATGGATTTGAATTTTTACAAATTGTTCGAAATCCCTTTTTTAGACCGTTTGACAACAGTTCTGACTACTGGAAAATAGAGGGTTGTAACACTGCTTTAATTTAATTATAGTTTCTAATTTAATTATTGAAGCTATTTTCTATCATTAGTTGCACTTGTCCTAATGGAATATTAAATATTATTCCATAAATAGACATTCCAAGTAATAATATTGCAATAAGAACTCCAATTCCATAAAGGCAGCCGTTGCTAACCTTAGCTTTTTTAACTTTAATATTTATAAAACTATATATTAGGAATACTGTAAATATAAAAGTCAAAATATAATTTGGTAACATATTCATAATAAATTACCTTTTATTTACAAAATTTATTCCAAAAATCCACCCAGCTGCCATGTACTTCTCTTTGGTCAATGTAGGTAAAAGTATCTTCGTCATACCAATCATGATTAACTATATCATCAATAGTCTCAGGAACAAAAAAGTTGAAAAATTCTTTCTTGAATGAACTTCCATACTGTAGATAATATGCACCTACCATCTTTGTAAAATTGGTTTTCTTTACATTTTGTGGTTTATAGATAAGTGTTTCTCCAACCTGATTTAAATCGGGGCTTACTTCAAGAAAGACTAAACTTAGATCATTTTCCTTATAGCCCAGTATAAAACTTCTGTACTTATAGGAAACAGTACGAAGTACTGCAAAATTCGCACCACCAATATCTTCTGAATAAGCGTAAACTATTTTATATTCCGAACCATTATCTACTTGCTTATCAAAGATTTCTCTCATGCGATTTTTGTTTTCATCACTTTTTACTTTATCTAACTCAACTGTTTTTTTGCCACCAAATAGATTAAACAAGCCCATTTTATTATCTCCTATCATAATTTTAAATTCTTTATATTGATTATAGTTTTTTGTACAATTTTTACAAGCACAAAATATTGACTAAAAATTTCTTAAATTTTTTTAACTCAGATACTTTAAAAATGCAAAATTAAATAAGGTTAATACTTCAAAATGGAGAGGGTTTATAGTTGGTGATTTATTTGAAAATATTAAAAAGCCTGACGTGCTTCATGTAAGAGAAGTCGTTGAAGATGATTTCTGGAATTGTAAAATGCCCTATATGTGGAGTGGGAATGTTTGGAAACAAGCGTACCAAGAAAAAGAAAGAAAATATAAAGATTTTTATTACTATGGTTGTAAACATAGGCAGACGATAAGGGGTCATAAGTGTACATTCAGTAAGCAAATTAGAGAAGAATTGTTAGATGATGCTGTTGCAGAGGTGATTGTCAAGATTGTAAGTAATCCGAAATTTGCTTCTATGATGCAAGAAAAAATCAACATGAAGGTGGATACCTCTGAAATAGAAAAAGAAATAGATAATTACCAAAAGGAATTGAGGAAGAGTCATTCTACAAAGTTTAAGCTAATTGAGGAAATAGATAATTTAGATGTTGAAGATAAGCATTATAAGAGAAGGAAACAGGATTTAGATGATAGACTATATCGTATGTATGACAAAATAGATGAATTAGAATCATCACTAATTGATGCGAAAGCAAAGAAACAGACTATTGAAGCTGAAAAACTTACAGGAGATAACATATATAAGATTTTGATCTATTTTGATAAACTCTGTAAAGTCATGAATGATGTAGAGCGTAGACAGTTAATTACAGCTTTGATTTCTGAAATTCAAGTTTATGAAGAAAAACAACCTAACGGACAATGGCTAAAATCAATTACTTTCAAGCTCCAATTATAGATGATGACTTGAATATAAGTTTGGACAATAATGAACAAGTTGAGACTGTCGTATTGATGTCAAAGGCTGATTAGGTGGGTGCATTTTTGCCCTTGTATAGCAGGGTTTTGTGAGGGCTATCGTTAAAAAGTTTAATGTGCGGCGGCTTTAGGATGGCTCGGCGTGGTTTTTGAGCCCAGTTTGGCTGTATGAGGGAAGATATCGACGCTCTGGGGTCGAGTGCACAGGATGTTAACGTTAAAAGGTGCACCCACTTTGCACCCAGGTTGTGAGGTGGTAAAATATAGCTCAAAAGGTAAAATGAGACCTGATTATTAGTATGTGCACGAGGAGGTTTTTAAGGGAATGGATAAGCTCGTTCGTTTTTGCCGTGAAGTAGCGACATTCGGCTTGACGGTTGCCTTAATCGCGATGCTGGTTGCCTTAATATGGGATGGCACACTTGCTATTAGAATTGGTTTTACCTCTTTTGTTATTGGTGTCACAGTGATCTCGCTTAAGACTGTCCTTCGAAAGACTGATTGAATTTTGTTTGGTTCAAGTCAATAGTTGAATATCTCACGTTGGGTGACTATTACTGATCTCTGTCAGTAATAGTCACTTCTTTTTATGAATCTTAAAGTTAGGCTCAATGTCCGTCCTGTTTAGCCGGTGATTAGTTAGGGTAATCGGATGAAGTATTGGATACGTTGAAGAATAATATTAGAGAAATTATCGCGGGCAATAATTTAAACGAGATTGAAATGGTTGATAAAAGAATTGCAGATAAACAAGCGATACTACTAACCTTGCTTAAAGCTAAAAAAGACTACACGAAAATAGCTGATGAGATTGATGAGCTTAAAGGTAAGAAACAGCAGCTTCTTATAGAAAAAGCAGGTCAAGAAGATGCTAAAAGACGAATCAGAGAAATGGAAGATTTTTTGAAAAGTGAGCGTCACGATATTAGTGAGTATGACGAGAAGCTGGTAAGAAAGTACATCAAGAAAATAAAAGTTTACGAGGACAGGTTCAGCGTAACTTTTAAATCAGAGATTAGTGTGGATATTGAAAGGGCATCGTAAAAGCCAAAAGAATGTGAGCGTTTGAAATGTTACAAAAGTCAGCCTAGGGGAGTTCCTCTAGGCTATTTTTATGCTCAAAAATCAAGCTATCAAGCCAATCTTAAACCTTTTAACGATAGCCTTTTCAATACTCGCTAGCATAATAATGATAGTCATTAGGAATAGTTATTCCAGTAGTGCGTCAATATTTCGTTTTGAATATAGAAGTCTGCGCACTTCCATAGTGTCGTCGATGACAACGTAAAAAACAGAAAAGTTGCGTACGCTAATCCTGTAGTAGGGGTGTTCTCGTGTTAATTAATCCTTCTCCTTGCGCTATCAAAGACATCATCTTTAGAAAGACGCGTAGAAGTGTTTGCGGCAAAAGTATCTGCTTCGTCGAGTTTTCTTTCAATGTCGTCAGTGAGAGTGGAGTATTGTTTGATGCTCATTAGAACCATAGTTCCATAACCATTTTTTGTAAGGAATACGGGTGTATTTGAATTTATAACTATTTCTTCTACTTCTGGAAATTTGTTTCTTAAATCAGAAACTGGGCGAATATTAATCATAGTATCAACCTCCTTTTATCAAAAAAGTATCATAATATTATCAAGATTACAATTATATTAGTGGCTTGGAACTCAAAAAAGTGTAGCTATACTACCCGTTCTCTCAATCCATTTAGAATCAATTTGTTTGTTGTCAAGAAAATAAAATAATAGACTATAAGACTTTTGAAAACAATGGCTTTATTTAGATGAATAATGTTTAGTCTATCTAATTTTATATATTTTCAATCTTCACAGTTTGCGTGGATATCTATCAGCATATTTGACAAAATCATATAATTTAAGTAAATTTCACAAGTAATATTTCAAGGAAAGTGGGAAAATTATGAAGTTATTTCTTAAAATGTCTCCATTGGCAACTGCCGAGGCACAATGTGTGTGCAGTCAATTTTGATTGGCTATAAACATTAAACATTTTGAAAGGAGAAATAATGGAAACAATAGTATCCGCTTTATTAGTTTTTGTTTCTACATCCATTGACTACTTAGTTGTTTTGACTATTTTATTCGCTAGTCAAGGAAAGAAAGGTTTGAAATCAATTTATGTAGGGCAGTATTTAGGTACAGGACTGCTTGTACTGGCTAGTCTTATTGCCGCTTACTTTTTAAATTTTATTCCACAAGATTGGATTATCGGACTCCTTGGCCTAATTCCGCTAGGTCTTGGTATAAGAGCAATTTTTGTGGATGAAGATATTGATGAAGAAGATATCGAGGGAAAAATTACCGGAGATGGATCAAAAATCTTAGCATTTACAAGTTTAACAGTAGCAATGGGTGGAGATAATTTAGGAATTTATATCCCCTATTTTACAGGAAAGAGTTTGATTGAGATTAGTATAAGTTTAGTAATATTTGCCTTAGGGATTTTGATTCTATGCAAATCATCTCAAAATCTCGCCTCAATTTCTGCTATCGGAGAGACTGTGGAAAAGTACGAAAAAGTAATTGTACCTGTCGTGTTTATTGGACTCGGTCTATATATATTAACTGAAAATGGGACGATTAATTATTTCATAGGTCAAGTCCTAAAAGTGGTGTAAATTCATTTCCTTCCCTTTATCTGCTATTTTTATGTTCAAACTCAAACGAGAAAATAAGTGGTGCTTCCACCGTCACGGCGCTTCATTGTGCTATCTGATGCAGTAATGCGAACATAAAAATCGTGTATGACAGTCGAAAAATCCCATTCGTGCAAATGTGTTGCAATATGCGATACAGTATTTTACGATGTGTGCATGGAGATTGGTTGATATGGCAGTTACTAAAAGTGCGAATGTGAATGTGAGAATACAAGAAAATATTAAGCAGCAGGCGGAGCAGATTCTGGAAACTATTGGAATTCCTAGGGCTACTGCTATTGACATGTTTTATCGTCAAATCATTCTTAATAAGGGTATTCCATTTTCGCTTACTATTCCAAAGTCGTTTCCAGCACAAGATGATATGGATGAGAAAACGTTTAACGCGTTGGTGGCTAAAGGTTATGATCAGGCGGTTCATGGTGATAGTTATCCGATAGATGATGTTTTTGAAGAGCTTGGACGTTGATTAGCAGCCGTGGTGTGAACTTGGTTTTAGAAGAATACGCGTAAAAAATTATTACGTTTATTTTTGTGTTGATGATAGTAGAAAAGAAGTTCAAATACTCGCGGTTATCTACGTGAGAAGAGACCAGACTAAACAACTGGAACAATTGTAATGTAAACGTTGTTATTAAGCCAATCTTAAACTTTTTAACGATAGCTTTTCCTATCGTTAAAAAGTGCACCCAATATCCATAGTGTGCACTCAAAAAAGTGTAGCTATACTTGGAGTTCTCTCAATCCACGTTGAGACGGTCGTATTGATGTCACGGGTTGACCGGTGAGGTGCATAAAAGTGCCGTATTTCCGGGATTTTCGGGCAATGGGCCGTCAGCGTCAGCGGGCGAAATTGACCGCAAAAACCGCTCCGACAGAACATATCAACTGCTTCTGCCAGAGGGTTGAGTTAGTGATATGGATGTTTTTGTGATAGGGTTGAAACAGTGATATGGATGACCGAAGGGAAATCTGTATTTGTTGATGCAAATAACATAAGAATATGCAGTTGCTACCGCTGGTTGCGTAATTGCAAACTGCTGTGTATGGAGTTCTACCCGATGTTCAGGTATGCTCTGAATGAAAGGAGGAAAACGTGGTACTTTCAGAAAAACTATATGAGCTTCGAAAGAAAGGCGGCCTTTCACAGGAGCAGCTTGCAGAGCAGTTGGGCGTATCCAGACAGGCGATATCAAAGTGGGAATCCGGTAAGGCAATTCCAGAAAGCGATACTCTTATTTCCATCAGTAAGTATTTCAATGTAACGCTTGATTATTTGATGAAAGAAGATGGCTCTGCCGTATCTGAATCGGTGGCAAACACCGAGAGTGATCAGCCGAGAACAAATACCAGAAGAGAAAAGCGTATTCTTGGAATAGTCACCTGTATTGCTGGAATTGTTTGTTTGATTGTTTGGGGACTCGTTTCAATTTTTATGCCATCAACGTCAAGCCAAATCAGTGATTCATCAATGATTACCATAGACGGAGATGGAATATTTCTGATTATCTGCCTTGCGGCCATAATTGCCGGCGCAGTTTTGCTCCTTAAGAGTACATCTAACAAATAAGGAGGATCTTTATGAAGGCTTTATCTACTGTATTTTTGGTTATGGCAGTTCTTCTGTCTGATGTTATGTGCGCCGTTGTTGCATATAACTACTCCGACATGAAGTGGGGTATTCAATATGCCGGTTATAGTGCCCCTGCATCTGCTGCTTTTTTTACTGCAATCCCATATGCTATTGGAATCATTGTATGTGTTATTTTGGCCATCTTCTTCAAGAAGAAAATGGGATAACAGAGACAGGCCAAGGCTCCCACACTGCCATCAACGGTAGTATGGGAGCCTTGTTTTATGCCTCTATGTCGATTGTGATGCCGGATTTGAAGTCTACGGTAAAGTGGTCATCGAAGACGGTGATCTTTTCAATTAGGCGGCTGACCAGTGTCTCATCAAACTCTGTGATGGTGGCAGGCTGGCTCTTGACGAAATCCTGCAGGTCCCGGATTTGCTTCATCTGTTCATCCTTGATGACGCTGTCCACCTCGGCCTGCCTGCGCTGATCCCGGAGGCGGAGAATCTCATCCGCGATGGCGTCGTAATCGTCCTTCTGGTTAACCTTCTTCAGGAGCTCTTTTTGCAGCTTGTTCAGCCGCTCGTCTATGACATCCGGTGAGAGGGCATCACCCTGCAGGACTACCGTAGCTATGTTCGCCCGTAGCGTTTGCAGGAAATCGTCCTTCTGGCAGAGCACCCGGTTAATGGCATCGATTACCACCTGTTCCAGAAGCGTTTCATTGACTGTCCGGTTGTGGCAAGCGTGGCCGGTGGCCTCCAAGCGGCTGCAGCACCGCCAGACGATGGACTTGCAGCCTCGGTTGTTCCAGTGGACACGCCGGTAAAATTCGCCGCACTCGCCACAGAAAACGATCTGCGCGAAACAGTGCTTGCAGGAGTAGCAGCGCCGTTTGCCGTTGTCGCTGGTATGGACCACGCGCCTGCGGACCAGCTCCTCTTGCACCCGAAGGAAGATGTCCTTCGGGATGATGGCCTCGTGGTCGCCTTTCACATAGTACTGCGGGACGGTGTCGTTGTTTTTGATGCGCTTCTTCGTCAGAAAATCTGTGATGTAAGTCTTTTGCAGGAGCGCGTCACCGATGTACTTCTCGTTGAGGAGGATCTTGTTGATAGTGCTGGTGTGACATTTTGTCTTGCCAGCGCCGGTGAGGATACCGTCAGCCATAAGCCCGTCTGCAATCTTATCCATACCAAGGGTAAAAATCGGTGTGTTTCGAGGCAAAAACACGCTTTGATAAATTCCCGCGAACGACCGCGAAAATCTGACATCAATCTGGAGCAATCGAGCCATGTGGATGATAAGAACGCCTGCGTTATGAAGTCCATACCAGAGGAACCAGTGAAGGCGGCATGCGCCACGATGATGAACAAGCTGACATGGGGCAGGAGCAGAGTCCTCCTCCCATACGTGGAAATGCTGAAAGAAGGCATGAAAACCGATACACTGGACAGGCTTTCCAAACTGGAATCCCTTCTGGAAAAGAACGCTGAGCGCAGGGCGCAGATCACGCAGTTCTTCACGAAGGGGCTTCTCGATCCGGCGGTGTATGCGGAAGAAAGCGATACTCTTGTGGAAGAAGCGCAGAGGCTCACAAACGAGCAGAATCTCCTGACCGCGCAGGTAAGCGGATCGCATGAAAGGCAGGAGACTCTCGAGCAGCTTCTGAAGTACACGGCGAAGGGCAGAACCCTTACGGAATTTGATGACGCGCTCTTTACGGAGCAAGTTGATCACATCGTGGTTTATAAAAGAACGGAGATTGGATTTGCCATGAAGTGCGGAGCCGTTTTCCGGGAAAGGATATGACATGGAACATACACCATACGGCTATGACATCATCGGTGGCAGGGCTGTGGTCAATGAAAAACAGGCCGCCGTTATCCGGCGGATATGTGAAAATTACCTGTCCGGGATGTCTTTTATAAAGGCGGCGGCATCGGTGGGGCTGACCATGAGCCACTGCGGGGTCAAACGTCTGATACAGAATGAGCGGTATCTCGGCGATGGCTTTTACCCGCCGATGCTGACGAAGGAAATGGCCGACAGGGTCGAAGCGGAACGAATACGCCGGGAGAAGGCGCTGGGGCGTAACAGGAACAAAGGGAAAGGCGCGCCGAAAGGAACGGTTTATACAAAGTTTTCCGCTCCAAAAATCACGCTGAAATATGAAGATCCAGTCAGGCAGGCGGAGTACGCCTACAGCCTGATAAGAAATGGGGTGAACGGATAATGCAGATTGCAGGAAATGTCACAGTTATCCCGCCAAAGCGCACCATCGGGGCGCAGAAGAAAACGGAGAAGGTGCAGAAAACCAGGGTAGCAGCCTACTGCCGCGTTTCTACGGAATTTGAGGAGCAGGAATCCAGTTATGAGATGCAAGTCGAGCATTACACTTCCTATATCAAAAGCAATCTGGAATGGGAACTGGTTGAGGTGTACGCGGACGACTTGATCAGTGCAACGAATACAGCAAAAAGGGAATCCTTCAACCTCATGATACAGGACTGCCGGGATGGAAAAGTCGATATGATACTGACTAAGTCCATCAGTCGCTTCTCCCGAAATACGGTAGACTGCCTGAAATATACAAGAGAATTGAAGGATCTTAATATTGCAATCCTGTTCGAGAAGGAGAATATCAATTCCCTTGACGCCAAGGGAGAGGTCCTTATGACTATTATGGCGGCGCTTGCCCAACAGGAATCGGAATCCCTGTCGGCAAACGTCCGGCTCGGCATTCAGTTCCGAAATCAGGCAGGCAAGGTGCAGGTCAACCATAATCGGTTTCTTGGATACACAAAAGATGATGAAGGAAAACTTATCATCGTTCCGGAAGAGGCGGATATCGTTCGGCGCATTTATGCTGAATACATGGATGGAGCCAGTTTTCTCCAAATCAAAGGGGGCTGGAGGCGGATGGCATCCTGAACGGTGCGGGGAACGCTAAGTGGCATGAAAGTAATATCCGGCAGATCCTCATCAATGAAAAATACATCGGGGATGCACTCCTGCAAAAGACCTATACGGTAAATACACTCGATAAGAAACGAGTGGCCAATAACGGCCTTGCGCCGAAGTACTATGTGGAAGGCAGCCATGAGGCGATCATCGCAAAGGATGTTTATCTCCGGGTGCAGGCAGAAATCGCACGAAGGGCTAACATCCTGACGGATGGAAAGAAGCGGATCTACAGTTCACGGTACGCTCTTTCGAGCTTGGTGTTCTGCGGACACTGTGGGGACATCTTCCGCAGGATTAAATGGAACAACCGGGGATGCAAGTCCACGGTCTGGCGGTGCGTGAGCCGGGTACTGAAGAAAAGCAGCGGTATTGACTGCCCGGCAAGGACGATTCACGAAGAAGACCTGCAGGAGGCGGTGGTCATGGCAATCAACGATGCCTGGTCGAGAAGGGATTACCTCCTCCCCGTCTTGCAGGAAAACATCCGCTCGGTCTTGAATGAGGACACGGAAGAGCAACTTGCCGAGATCGATGTAGCCGTAAAGGCAAAACAGGAGGAACTGCTGAAAGCCGGGAAAAACCAGACGATGATCGATGAGATCGGAGATGCCATTATCAGCCTCCGGCAGGAGCGGCAGGATATCCTGACGAAGGCGGCGAAGAACACGGAGCTGAAGGAACGCATCGATGACCTTTCTGCCTTCCTTGATGGGCAGAATGCGGCGGTCACGGAACACTCCGAAACGCTGGTCAGACGGCTGATTGAGAAGATCACAGTCCACGATGAAAAGCTGACAGTGGAGTTCAAGTCGGGTTTTACAATCGATGTGGAGGCATAAGAGAATAAGGATGCAGAGACACTTCGCTGCGACGGAGTGTCTAATACTTATGTTGGGATATAGGATCAAGAATCTTCTTGACAAGTCAGCGATACCTAACTATAATGTTAACGTTGTCAACGTTTACGACGTTAACATATCTTTAGGGGGAAAGCAAATGGACACGAAAGACAAGATCCTTGAGGTCGCAAAAAAAGAGTTTATAAAAAGAGGATTCGAGGACGCGTCGATGCGGAGCATTGCCTCACAAGTCGGGATTTCCGCTACGGCGTTATACAGGCATTATTCGAATAAAGAAGAGATATTTGAAGCAGTAGTCGGTCCTGTTGTAGAGAAGTGGAATCGATTTTGCGACACGGAGAGAATCAGGCAGACATCGACCGCATGGGATCATGGGCTGGAAGCCATGTGGGAAGACGACCGGCAGCTTGGAATGATAGTGGATATGATCTACGAAGACATCGATGAACAGAGGCTCCTCTTCTGCGGAAGCGAAGGAACAAAGTATGAAAACTTCCTGCATGACCTTGTTACGAAAGTCCAAAAATATACGCTGCTGTTTATGAGCGGGCTGGAAAAGCCCGGAGTTCATGTAGAGCATGTGGATGGCAGAGAAATGCATCTTCTTTTAACCTCAGAGTATTCATGCATTCTTGAAATGCTAAAACACGATTTTTCGTATGATGAGGCGAGACACTATGCCTATACCGTCGCCATGTTCTTTACTGAGGGTTGGCGTAAGTTTCTCGGATTCTGACATCAATAATTCATATTCATAAAAACAGGAGGCAATCTGAATGAAGAAAAAAAGCACGATCTCTTGGGTAATGGAGTTTGCCGGACGGCGAGGAGGATTCTTCGTAGGCAGCGTGCTGCTCGCGATCCTTGGTGTCGTGGCATCCTTCATACCCTATCTGCTGATCGCAGACGTTGTGGAGAAATTGATAACAGGCGGCGCGGACTGGTCATATTACCTTAGACAGGTAACACTGATGGTTGTTTGCTGGATCATAAGAGTCGCACTTCACTCATCATCCACTACGCTGTCTCATGTGGCAACCTTTACCGTGCTTGGCGGGATCCGCAAACAACTGACCGCAAAGCTTTCGAGGATACCGCTCGGCTCCATTCTGGATGATCACAGCGGAACTTATAAAAATATCATCGTGGAACGAGTGGATGCCATGGAAACAACCATGGCACACATCATCCCGGAATTCACGGCAAATCTTTTGCTCCCGCTCATTATGTTCATTTATCTTCTTACGATTGACTGGCGAATGGGACTGGCAAATCTGATCCCTGTCGTGATCGGACTTTTTTTTGTTGCCGGCATGATGAAAGGCAGCGGCGAAAGCTTTCAGCTGACGCTGGAAAAAACAAAAAAACTGAATGATACGGCAGTGGAATACATCAACGGGATCGAAGTGATCAAGGCTTTCGGTAAATCCAAGAGCTCTTATGAAAAATTCGTTACTGCCGCCAAAGAAGGCGCAAGCTGCTTTATCGACTGGATGAGGCGCTGCATCTGGTGGTCGTCGGGAAGCCTTTCATTCACGCCCGCAACGCTTCTTGGCGTGCTTCCGGTCGGACTTCTGCTGGTCAGAGGCGGGAGCCTTACTGCTTCGGATTTTATCACTGGGGTCATCCTTTCGGCCGGACTTGTCACTCCGCTTGTAGTGGCTTTCTCCTACACCGATGACATCTCAAAGATGAGTGCGATATTCGGAGAAGTGACGGAGATACTGGAAAGAAAGGACATGGAAAGACCCGCCGCATTGACAGAGCAGCCGGAGGGCTCTGATATCAAACTGAGTGACGTCCGCTTTACATACAAGGAAAAGGAAGTGCTCCATGGCGTGAATATGGAGATCAAACAGGGTGACGTTACAGCGATCGTGGGACCCTCCGGCTCAGGAAAGAGCACCATCGCAAGGCTCATCGACTCCCTGTGGGATGTAGACAGCGGAAGCATCACCTATGGTGGTGTGGATATCCGAAATCTGCCGCTGGATTACTATGCGAGTCAGATTTCTTATGTAGCACAGGACAACTACCTGTTTGACATGAGCGTTCTGGAAAATATCAGGCTCGGCCGCAAGGGTGCATCTGAAGAAGACATTATAAATGCAGCAAAGGCTACTGGCTGCCATGAGTTCATTCTGGGACTGGAGCATGGATACGATACGGTTGTCGGCGGCGCTGGAGGACACCTTTCCGGAGGCGAAAGACAGCGTATCTGCATCGCAAGAGCCATGCTGAAAGACGCGCCGGTGGTGATTCTGGACGAGGCTACTGCCTATACGGATCCCGAAAACGAAACCCTTGTTCAAATGAGCGTGGCTAAGCTCGTTCAGGGAAAAACGCTGATCGTCATTGCTCACAGACTGTCTACCATCACAAGTGCCGATAAGATCTTTGTCGTAAATGAGGGAAATATAGAGGCGGCAGGAACGCACAACGAGCTTATTGCAGGCTGTCCGCTTTATCAGAAGATGTGGGAGGCCCACAGCGAGGCAAGAGACGCGGACACGGATTATACGGCATCCGCTGTCAGAGAGGAGGTTGCCCATGCTTAAAATGCTGAAGAAGTTCTTCGATTTCTGCAATACGGAGAACAGGAATAAGTTTTATAAGGCCCTAGCGCTGGGTGTGTTGGACGCTGTCTTTACCGCTATGAAGATCCCTGCTGCGTTCTTTACTGTGACGGCGGTTCTGAACAGGGACATAGGGACAAAGGAGATCCTGGTCGTTATTGGTCTCATGCTGATCTCCACAGTGGGAAAGATGATCATCAACCGCTATTCACAGATGATGCAGACGGAGGCCGGATATAATACGGCGGCCGGTAAGCGAATCGAGATCGGGGAGCATTTGAGATACCTCCCGATGGGGTACTTCAACGACACCAGTCTCGGTCACATCACATCTGTCACTACAAATTCTATGGAGCAGCTGGGGGATATCGCGACACGTGCCGTCATGATGATTTTACAAGGCTCCATAACTACGGTCATCATCGGTATCGGGCTGTTTGCGTTTGATGTGCGTATCGCAGTGATCGGATTGATTGGCATTGTCGTTTTCTGCGTGGTCAATATATTCACCAACAGAAACGTAGCGAGAGTTGCGGAGGAGAAGCTTCAGGCAGATAAGGATATGGTCGGCGTAGTGCTTGAATATATTCAGGGGATTGCCGAAATCCGTAATTACAATCTGGTGAGCGCGAACAACAGCAGACTGGAAAAAGCAATCGATCGAAAAAGAAAAGCGGATATCAGCGCCGAGACTGCGGCGATCCCCATGGTAGGCCTTCAGCAGCTTGTGTGCAAGCTGACGGGTGTGGTGATTGCAGGAGCATCCGTTTACTTCTGCATAAACGGAACGATGGCACTGAATTACACGATCACAATGCTGCTTTGTTCCTTTATCCTGTTTGAAATGCTGGATCTGGCAGGCGTATACACAGCACTTCTGAGAGTGATCGGAAGGTGTGTTGACCTTGCCAATGAGATTCTTTCCGTACAGCAGATGGACATTAACGGTGAGGATATTAAGCCGGAAAATCACGATATCCATCTTGACCATGTAAGCTTTGCCTATGAGAACAGAAAGATTATCGATGATCTCACACTTGACATCAAGGAAAAGACAACGACAGCAATTGTCGGACCCTCCGGAGGCGGCAAAACCACGGTTACATCTCTGATTGCCAGATTCTGGGATGTACAGGACGGAAAGGTGACGCTTGGAGGAAAAGATGTCAAGGATTACAGCTTCGATTCTTTGATGGAGAATTTCAGCTTTGTCTTCCAGAGGGTCTATCTGTTTGAGGATACCATTGCGAACAATATCCGATTTGGAAGGCCGGATGCACCGATGAAAGATGTAATCGAAGCTGCAAAGAAAGCTTCCGCGCACGACTTTATCATGGGACTTCCTGATGGGTATGAAACTATGATCGGAGAAGGTGGCGCAACGCTTTCCGGCGGTGAAAAACAGCGGATCGCCATAGCCAGAGCGATCATGAAAGATGCTCCGATCATTATTCTGGACGAAGCAACTGCCAATGTTGATCCAGAAAACGAAAAGGAGCTTACGCAGGCCATTGAAAATTTGACCAGAGAAAAGACGATCATTATGATCGCACACAGATTGAAGACCGTTCGTCATGCGGATCAGATCATCGTGATCGATAAAGGCAGGATCGTGCAGCAGGGCACGCATGAATCACTGATTCGGGAAGATGGAATTTATAGGAACTTTGTTTCCGGCAGACGCAGTGCTGTCAGCTGGAAGATAGCATAAAATAGAACAAAGAAAGACTAACTATTAAAAGTCAAGAAGAAAAAGCATGAAAATGCAGAAATGCAAATCGGATAAAAAGAACCTTGATAATTGCATAACGAAATAAGCACCACGAGGTGCTTGGCAAATAAGTCGTATAAGGTAGCGGTTTAAGCCAGAGGAATAAAGGCAACGTTTGCTTTCACCAAATGAAAGAGAACGCGAGTGAGTTTCTTGGCAGCATGGGAGACAGCAACATTGTAGGGTTTACCTTCTGCCCGTTTCTTTGCTAAATACGCATTGAACGTTGAGTCCCAATGACATACGTATTTAGTAGCATTAAAGATGGCATAGCGCAGGTATTTTGAACCTCTTTTCACCATTTTAGAATGCGTAGAAGTAAGCTGTCCCGACTGGTAAACAGAGGGATCCAGTCCTGCATAAGCAAGAACCTGCTCAGCAGAATTGAAATCCTTGAAGTTGTTGGTCTCACTGATAATGACGGCAGCCATTTTGTTGGCGATACCAGGGACAGAAGTAATGGGACTGTCGATCTTACTCATGAGCTCATTGATCTCTGACTCTATCTCTTCAATTTGCTGTTG